>PLOF01000097.1:0-1109 GCA_003142035.1 Candidatus Dormiibacterota bacterium | reverse complement strand
GGCGCAGAACGACCTGGTCACCGGCTACACCGATGCCGCCCACGCGCCATCGACCAGCAACCTGAGCGGCAAGGACCTTGGCGGGCAGAACTTGACCCCCGGCGTTTACACCTTCAGCTCCTCGGCGCAACTGACCGGCCCGCTCACCCTGAGTGAAAACGGCGTCTTCATCTTCCAGATCGGCAGCGCGCTCACCACCGCGAGCAACTCCACCGTCCTCCTCCAGAATGGCGCTCAGGCGTGCGCCGTTTTCTGGCAGGTTGGCAGCTCGGCCACGCTCGGCTCGTATACGCGGTTCCAAGGCAACCTGATGGCGCTCAGCAGCATCACCATGGTGACCGGCGCCAATCTCACCGGGCGCGCCCTGGCTCGAAACGGCGCGCTCACCTTGGACACCAACAACATCACCCCGCCGAGCGGCACGTGCAAAGTCGACGCTTCCACGTCTTCCGCAGCCGGCTCAGGGTCCACCGTTGGCGCAGGGACCACCGTTGGCTCAGGGTCCACCACCGCCTCGACACCGGGAACGGGCTCCGCGGTTCCCGACTCCCTGCTGCTTCCCGGCCTTCTGCTGCTGATCGCCGGTGGTGGGATGATCGCGGTGGAAATCAGACGCGGGTACCGTGCGCGGTGATGGGCCAGTCGCCGTCTCGCCGCCTTCAGGGGCTGACCCGGAACCCCTCGATCCGGTGCCCACAGAAGCCATCGCCTCCGATGGATGCACTGCGAGCGACGGCACCCCAGGTCCCCATCGCCGGCCGCGGGTGATCCCGGACCTCGGCCGCGCCGGCGAGCAAGCTCCGAGCCAGCCCGCGCGCGAACATGGGCAGGCGGGCCCCACTCCCGCCCACAGCCGCTGCGGCACCGTCGCGCTGATCGTCTTCGAGCCCCACGCCCTCATCTTCTCCGACCCGTTTCTCCCCCGCCTCACCATCGGCGTGGACGCAACCCTCCGCGAACGTCGGATGCACTTCGTCCTGCTGGCGCCGCAATCGGAGGCCGACTGTGACTGGGCCGAGGAGTACGTTGTCGCCGGTCACGCCGACGGGGCGATGCTGGTCTCGTTCCCGGGCTCTAGCCCGCTACCCGGACACCTCGCGGCCCACGGC
>PLOF01000022.1 GCA_003142035.1 Candidatus Dormiibacterota bacterium | reverse complement strand
CGAGGCCGCGCTGCGCATGGCGCCCGGTGTGCTGATCGTGGGGGAGGTCCGCCGGCCCGAGGAGGTGGAGCCGATGCTGGATGCCACCGGAGCGGGCGATGCGGCGGGCTCGATCAGCACCATCCACGCCCGCAACCCCATCCAGGCGCTGAGCCGCTTCCAGTCGCTGGCCCTGCGGGGTCCGGGGAGAACCCCGATGGAGGCGAGCGCTCACATGATCGCCGACGCCATCGACTTCGTCATCCAGATCACGGCCCGGCGCGACCGCCAGGGACACCGGCGCCGGCTGATCAGCTCGATCGTAGAGGTCACCGGGGTGCGGGATGGCAGCGTGACCCGCAGCGAGCTGATGCGCGTCGGCCCGGAGGGGCGGGAGTGGGTCAACCCCCTGAGCGACCGCCGGCGTGAGGTCCTCGCCGCCTGCGGGTACGACGACTCGGTGTGGTTCGCCCGCTCCCAGAAGCTGTACGCCTGATGGACGCCACCCTGCTCGGGGTCGCCCTCGGCCTCTGCCTCGGCCTCGGCCTGCTGGTGGTGTACGCGGCGTTCCGAGGACGCGCGGCCCCGCGGACGGCGCCACGGCGGCGGCTGGTGCCGGATCAGATCGCCCTCCGGATCACCGCGGCCGCCCTCGGTGCCGCGGTGCTGGGGCTCGCCACCGGGTGGCCGGTGCTGGCGCTCGCCGGTGCCGTCGCCGGCTGGCAGATCCCGCAGATGGTGACGCGGCGCCAGGCGGAACGGCAGCACATGCAGCGTGCCGTCGGCCTGATCGAGTTCATCGAGCTGCTCGCCGACATGCTGGAGGGGAGCGGCCAGGGGCTGGAGGCGGTGGTCAGGTCCGCCGCCCAGGTGGCACCCCGGTCGGTCCGGCGCGAGACGGAGATCCTGGCCGCCGAGCTGGGTGGCCGGGTCAGCATGGCCGAGGCGCTGGCGGCCTTCGCCGGGGTCATGGCGGACCCCATCTGCGATCAGCTGGTGATGGCATTTCGCCTCGGCGAGTCCGAGCAGCTCGGCCGGGTGCTCCGGTCGGTGGCCGCGGGGGGCCGGGCCGAGGTCGACCTGCGNNGTGGTGGTCGGCATCATGGCCCTCTCGATCTGGGCCATGGACCGGGTGGGGCGGATCCGGGCCCCCCGCCGGCTGCTCGCGCCCCCGGAGACCCCGCAATGATCCCGTGGCTCCTCCCCGCGCTCGGGCTCGGTATCGGCCTCTGGCTGCTGCTCCTCGGCGCCATGCCCGCACGGGCCAGCCTCGCCGAGGGCATGGCCCGGCTGCGCCTCCTCCCCGAGCCCCCGCCGCTCGCGACGCGGCGGATCGCCCAGCCCTCCGCCCTGATCCGGGCCGGGACGCCGCTCGCGGGAGCGCTGCTGCGCCGCTCCGGAGCGCTCGGTCTCCGGGTGCTCGGAGGGCTGGTCAGCCCCGAGGATCTCGCCGTCGTGGGACAGACCGAGGAGCGACACGTCGCGGAGAAGCTGGCGAGCGGTCTCACCGGCCTGGTCCTGCCGCTCCTGCTTGCCACCGTGCTGGGCGTCGCCGGCGGGGTGCTCCAGACGACCATCGCCATCCCCCTCGCCATCCCGCTGTGGCTGGCGCTCGTCCTCGGGGTCTGTGGCTTCATCGCTCCCGACCTCGTGGTGCGCAGCAATGCGGTCACCCGCCGCCGCGAGATGGTCGACGATCTCACCGTCTTCGTCCAGACCGTGGCGATGTCCCTGACCGCCAACCGCGGCATCGAGGCGGCCCTCCAGGACGGTGCCAGAGCCGGTGACAGCTGGGGGTTCGTGCAGCTCCGCGCTGCGCTCAGCGAGGCGCGCATCGGTCAGGAGCGGCCCTGGGATGCGCTCGGCCGGCTCGGCGGTGAGCTGGGTCTCGACACCCTCGAGGAGCTGGCGGCGCGGGTTGCCCTGGCCGGCCAGGACGGTGCGCGCATCGCCGAGTCCCTGCAGACCTTCAGCGAGACGCTCCGCGGCCGCCGGCTGATCCGGGTCGAGGCCGAGGAGCACGTGGCCAGCGAGCAGATGGCGGCGGTGAGCGTCCTGCCACTGGTGGGTTTCACCCTGTTCCTGGCGGCACCGGCATTTCTCACGCTCTTGAAGTAACGGATCAAGCGGACAACGACGAGGAAGGAGGCGGCGACATGGTGCGGTTCAGAAGACAGCGCGCGGCACAACCCGGCGTGACGGGGCGGACGTCGCGCCGCCGCGCCGGCGAGCGCGGCGTGGAGATGATCCAGGTCGCGATCTGGGCGGTCGCGGCCATGGTGATCATGGCCCTCCTCGTGGTGGGGATCATGGCGTTCGTCAACAGCCGGACCGCCTGCCTCAACAACACGACGATCAGCAACTCCGCGAACCCGCTGGGCGGCTGCGGAGGTTAGGCGCGTGACGGGACTGCGGGCGATGCGACGGCGCCGGAGGGACGGTGGGGTGACCGTGGTCCAGCTCGCCATCGCTATGCCCGTCGTGCTGCTGCTGATCATGTCGGTGATCCAGTACGCGCTCTTCGAGTTCGCCAATCAGGTGGCCGAGGCCGCCGCCACCGAGGGGCTGCAGGCCGCCACCG
>PLOF01000011.1 GCA_003142035.1 Candidatus Dormiibacterota bacterium | reverse complement strand
GGTCTGAGCCTCGGCACGAGGGAGGGTCTCCCGCCCCGCGTATTGGGTCCCATGGCCCAGCTCACGCTCGATGCGCAGCAGCCGCTTGGACGTGGTCACGCACTGGGAGCGCGAGAGGGCGCCCCCGCCTTCAGCTGGCCTCCAGTGAAAGGGGGGGCGACGCCCTGCATGGTCGTGAGCAAGATTGCCTGCACGGCCGGGAAGACCAGAGCGTCGCCCCGAGGCCCCCTCAGAAGCGCACCGGACGGCAGAACGCCGATTTCCCGGCGTAGCTGGCGCTGGCGCCGAGCTGCTCCTCGATNNATTGTCTCGGTCAGGGTGCCGATCTGGTTGAGCTTGATGAGCGTCGAGTTGGCGATGTCCTCCTCGATGCCGCGGGCAATGATGGCCGGATTGGTGCAGAAGATGTCGTCGCCCACCAGCTCGATGGTGGCGCCCAGCGTGCGGTTGAGGACCTTCCAGCCCTCCCAGTCGCCCTCGGCCAGGCCGTCCTCCAGAAGGCAGATCGGATAGTCCGCGACCATCGACTCGTAATAGCCCACCATCTCCTCGCTGNNGTCGTACTTCCCGTCGTGGAAGAACTCACTGGAGGCGGGGTCCATGGCGATGCCCACGTCAGCCCCGGGCCGCAGCCCGGCCTTCTCGATTGCCGACACGATCAGTTCGAGGGGCTCGCGATTGGACTTCACATGGGGTGCGAAGCCCCCCTCGTCACCGACTCCCACGGTCAGACCCTTCTCGACCAAGATCCCCTGGAGCGCACGGTAGATCTCGCTGCTCCAGCGCACCGCCTCGCGGAAGTCGGCGGCGCCGTAGGCGCCGATCATGTACTCCTGGATGTCGGCCCCCTGGCCATGGGCGTGCACGCCACCGTTCAGGATGTTCATCATCGGCACGGGCAGGCGGGTCGCCCCCGGACCACCGAGGTACCGGTAGAGGGGACTGCCACTGGCCTCGGCGGAGGCGCGCGCACAGGCCATGGACACTCCGAGGATGGCGTTGGCACCGAGACGGCCCTTGTTGGGAGACCCGTCCAGGGCGATCATCGCGGCGTCGACCCGCGCCTGGGCGCTTGCGTCCATGCCGAGGAGGCCGGGAGCGATGGTCTCCTCGACCGCGGCGACGGCTCGGAGGACTCCCTTGCCGCCGAAGCGATTCCGATCTCCGTCGCGAAGCTCCACCGCCTCGCGACTTCCGGTGGACGCCCCGGACGGCACGCCCGCGCGAGCGCTGACCCCGCACGCCAGGTCCACCTCCACCTCCACCGTGGGATTCCCGCGAGAATCGAGGATCTCGCGTCCATGGATTCGAGTGATCGTGGTGTCCACTTCGTTCCTCCCGTACCGTGAGGTACGTTCACACTGAAGGTGCTCACTCCCAGACTTGGTGCTGGAAGTGTCACCCAACATCGTTTTGCCCGCAGCCTCGCAGGTCGGCAGAGCCCCACTTGTCGTGACGCCAGGTCATGCCGGCTCACCAGTAGGAGAGGGCGGTGCGGATGAGGCGCCTCTCGTGCGCCTGCGGACGGCGAGCAGAAGCGGTAGGGCTGCGACCTCAGCGACCAGGGCAAAGGCCACGGCGGCGGGGATGGCCACCGAATACAGGATTCCGATGAGCACGCTGCCCAGGAACCAGGCGATCCCGTAACCGGCGGTGAAGAGACCGTAGGCGGAGGCCCGACGGGCGGCGGGCACCATGGTGGCGACGGCGGCCGGGATGATCGACTCCTGGACCCCCATCCCGAGACCCCAGAGTGAGGCCCCCACCAGGGCGACCCAGAAGCCACCCAGGAAAGCCAAGGGCGCGTACAGCGCCGAGACGACGGTGAGCGGCAGCAGCACGCCGATCCCGAAGCGGTCGTAGAGGCGCCCGAAGAGGAACGATCCGGCACCGCTCACCGCCATGGCGACCGCGTAGAAGATCGGGATGACGTCCGCGCCGACGACCGACCCCTGGGCGAAGTGGAAGGCGATCAGCGGCCAGTCCGCGAAACCGGCCCCGGCCAGGGCGGCCCCGCCCAGGTAGATCCAGAAGATCCGGGGCAGACCGCGGGTCTGCACATCCGCGGGCTTGGCGGCGAGGTCCTGGGGCCGGGGGTAGACGAACCGGGCGACCCCCACCAGGATCAGGCAGATCCCGGCNNGGCCCCAGCATCGCCCCGAACTGATCGAGGGCCTCGTGGATGCCGAAGACGGTCCCGTAGCCGATGTCGGTCGCGGCATGGGAGAGCATCGCGTCGCGGGGAGGGTTGCGGGTCGCCTTGCCCACGCGTTCGAGAACGATGAGCACCGCGGCCACGGGCCAGCTCCCGGCGAGGGCCAGGAGCGGAACGGAGACCATCTGGATGGTGTAGCCGGCGATGGTGATCGGCCAGAACTGATGGGTGGCGTCGGCGAACCGCCCCGACACCAGGCGGAGGCCGTAGCCGAGCAGCTCGCCCAGACCGCTCACCACCGCGATCACCACCGCGCCGGCGCCCAGGGTTCCGAGGTAGGGACCGAGGACCGACCGCGACCCCTCGTAGGTGAAGTCGGCGAAGAGGCTCAGGACGCCGATGAGGAGGACGAATCGGAT
>PLOF01000136.1 GCA_003142035.1 Candidatus Dormiibacterota bacterium | reverse complement strand
TCGCCGCCCGCAGGCGGTCTGATTCCGAGCCTCTCGGCGCCTTCCCCGACCACCGGTCGCAGCTGGCCGGCTTAGCGGTCTATACCGTGGGGTGCCGACGCCGAGCGGCGCTGGCGATCGCGAACGCGCCGATGATGATCAGCCCGATGCCGACCCCGAGCAGGTTGGAGGAGAGCGAGGAGCCGGACCCCGTGGCGGGTGTCACGACGCTGGTTCCAAGCGCCGGGCCGGTGGCGGTCGGGCTCGCGGTGGAGATCCCAAGGACTCCGCCGGCCGGCGTCGACAGGAAGAGACTCAGCTGGGTTATGTCGTACATGCTGACGTAACCGGCAGGACCGCCCGTCGCGCAGAGCGGCAGCGTGATGGAGCCGTTGGCCGCCACGACCAGAGGGGCGGTGAGCGAATCCTGGGTGCATGGGTCCAGGGTCGAGTCGGCGGTGCTCAGCAGGGTGTTCGCGCTGGGGGCAACCGAAGGATCGCCGGCGTTGTTGCCCAGCATCTCGAGCTTGACGGCGGCTCCGTCGCAGGCGGACGGGAAGTCGGAGAGGACGACGCCCGTCACCACGCCACCCGATTTGATCAGCGGATGGCTGCTGACAGCGGCTTCGTAGTGGACCGTAACCGACGAGCCCGCGGAGTCGCACGAGGACGAGGAGTCCGCGTACACCGGCATCGCACCGAGAGCCGACATGATCCCGACCGCCGCGACCAGGCCCGCGCCGGCGAGCAGCATGGTCAGCCCCAGCGCGCCGGTCCCCCGACGCCACGGATGAATCTCAGCCCTTTGGTCCATGCTCACTCTCCTCCCTTCCGCGAATCAGCGCCGACCCGCGGTCAGAGACGATATGCCTCCGAGCCGCCTCGGTCAGGTGTGGTCGAACCAGCAGGGTCCCGCTCTCCCCGGAACGGCGGACGAGCTCCACACCCAGGGTGGGACCGGTACGGTAACGGTACAGAGTGCCGCTGTCGACGACCGCATAGACGTCGCCGGCATCCCCCCAGTGGAGGATCGGGCACTCGAGGCGGTGCGCCACCTGGAGCATGCCCTCGAACGAGCCGAGCTCCACCACGACCACCCCGGCATGGGCGGCGACGGCCTCCGCCTCGATGATCGACGAGCCGTAACGGGCGGCGATGCGGGTGGCCTCCTCCTCGGAGGTCGCCTCGCGCAGCAGCGGCCAGCCGGCGAGCCCGCCGAGGAGCAGTGATGCCAGCAGCACCACCAGCGAGGCGATGCGCGCGTTGGAGACCGAGAGCCCGAGGAGGAGGGTGGCGGGCTGGCCCGCGGGGACGCTTGTCGAGCCGGTCGAGCTGGAAACGAAGCTCGTTTGGCCGCCCCCACCTGACGAGGCACCCGACGTGCCGGGGAGGAGGTTGCCGCCGGTGTAGCTGAAGCTGACCGGTGAGTCGAATGAGGCGCTGAGCGGAGCGGGTCCGAGCCGGCCGTACAGCGACACCGATGGGGAGATCGCGACCGCGTACGTGCCGGAGCCAGCGCCGCCTCCGGCTTTGGCGAAGGCTGCGGCCGCGCTTTGGAGCACTGCCATGCTGAGAGTGCCCGTCGCCGTGAAACTCTCACCGATGAAACGGGTCACCGATGGCTGGAGTGCGATGCTGCGCGTCAGGCCCTCTCCATTGCTAATGGTCGCGACCAGCTGCTCGGCACCGTTCAGAGTCGTCGTCGGAGAGGCGGCCCGGAACCGGTACGAGTACGAGACGGTGAGCGCGCTCACCTCGGAGCCATAGACGGGGTCACCGGTAGTGACGCCGGCGCTCCCGTACACCGAGCTGGAGCTCGCCGGGGCGCTGTACGAAAGACGCCCGGACTGCGTGTACGTCAGGGTGGAGGTCGTCGTGGTCGGGCGGCTCCAGGCGAGCCCGGCGATGATGACCGCGCAGATCCCCAGCACGGCGCAGACGATGACGGCGTCCAGACGGCCGCCGTGCCTTGCTCCCGGGTTCACATCCCTGGCCACGTGTTCAGTGGGCATGACGAAGCCTCTTTCGCTGCCGTCGTGACCCGGACCGCGGCCAGAACACGAAGACCCACATGAGACCGAGCAGCACCGCCGCGACTACCGGCGTTCGGAGGGTCAGCAGGATGTTGCCCCACCCGGGCAGGTGAATCCACTCGGCTCCGACGATCTGAGCGGCGGTTGGCTTGTAGGTGTCGGTGAAGTTGTTGTTGTCCCCCTTGAAGACGTAGTGGGCGCCGTCGACCGCGATGATCCGGTGCATCACCGTGACGCCGAGCTGCGCGTTGTGGTAACCGGCGACCTCGCCAACGTGATAGCTGGGTTCCGCGCGCAGCATCACCAAGTCGCCGGCATGGAAGTTCGGCAGCATGCTCACGCCGGTGGTGATGACGTATGACGTGGATCCGTCCAATTGGGGTGGCGCGAGCGTCGCCCAAGCCGCAAAGCAGAGGGCGACGGTGGCCAGCGCGGCGAGGATGCGTGGGTGTTCCAGGCGCCAGCCGCCCGCGAGCGTCCGGCGAGCAGCCTGTGGGGCCCATGCCGAGCGTGTCCCAAGTCTATGGCGACTGATGTCTGGGGTACTCATGCTGCTTGAGTTGTCTTCCCGAACGCGGGATGGCCGGCTGCCGATTCGAGGTCATTTATGAGGGAGGATCCGGCGAGCGCCGGGATGTAACGCGCCCAGAAAGTGGGTACGTCGGGTCCCGGCAGCTCGCTCGAATCCTCTCGAAACCTATCGAACGGCTCTGATTACTGGGCCGCCTCGACGTCAATGTAAGAGATTTCGTTGACAGGCACTGGTTGACCGGACTCCCAGACACGGCATGTCCACACGCCAGGGCTACTGTCGATAGTGTCTTCCGTGCAGTTACTGGCTCCGCCACCGCCGACGACGGCGCCGCTAGCGTTATACAACTGGATAGCGGCCCAGTGCGCGTTATCAGGATCCAGTTGGAACGAGATGGTCGTGACCCCGTCCTGCTGAGAGATGCCGCCGACCGTCGGCGTACCGGTCCATTGCATCGTACCAGTGCTGCCGGTAGGGTTGCCGACCGCCGGCACACCGGCATAGTCGATGTTGTAGACGTGGTAGCCCGACACCACTGCCGCACCTTCGCCGGCATTGGACTGATCGACGGTATTGCTGGCCATGTACGCGAAGCCGGCGGTGGCTAGGACCACAGCACCGCCTCCCACCACTAGAAGCCGCCGAAATGGAACTCGCATGGGTCTACCTCCTTCCCCGCCCACCTCTCGGGTAACGCCCTAGCCGGTGAACGTTCCTGTCCTCAGCTAGATCAAGGTCACCGCTCCGGCCCGTTGGCCGCGGCGGTGACCTTGATCTAGTACTACGACGTCAGGGATAGCAGCCCCCTGGCCGGCCGGAATCTGCAAAATTGAGGATCTCGGGGCGGCTGGCGCTGCCGGGTGCAAGGGGATGCGGATGCGTACCGTGAGGCCGCGGCCACCTGGGGCGCCGGACGGATGGGTGGGTTGGAGAGCGATCTCACCGCCCTCAGCCTCGGCCAGCTCGCAGCACTGGGAGAGGCCGAGCCCGCTCCCCGCAACTCTCGCGGCGTGTCCACCGCGCCACCCCGGCTCGAAGGCGTGTGCCAGCTCGGCGTCGGTGAGGCCCGGACCATCGTCGGCGATGATCAACTCGGCGGCCATCTCGCCGTCCGACGGGCGGGGGGCACGCCGGGCAGTCAGGCTGACGCTGGCTGCCGGAGCGTAGAGGGCCGCGTTGACCAGCAGGTTGTTGACGATGCGCATGACACGATCCGGGTGGCCGTGCACCTCGAGTGCCGGCTCGGCCGTTGAAAGTAGCGTCTGAAACCGGGAGGCGTGAACGGCTACGATCCCCGCGAGCAGCTCCGAGAGATCGTACGTCCGAGCCGAGCCCCGGTCCTCGGCCAGCAGGGTCATGAGCCGCTGTATCTGACCGCGGACGGCACCGATGAGTTGCGTGGACCTCTCCGGCGGGAGGGAGTCGCTCTGCTGGGCGAGTACGAGCAGCGTCCCGTCCACGGCGCTGAGCATGCTGGCGACGTCGTGGCGCTGGCCGCGGTAGGCGCTGCGAACCTGGGATAGCTCGCTCTCGGCGGCGACCCAGCGACGGCGGCCGCGCATGTCGTGGAGCACGACCGCGCTCAGCACCGATCGCAGGTCGGTGCCGGCCACCATCAGCAGCACGGTTGCGCCGAGGAGCAGGAGGAACGATGGCAGGGCGGTCCACGGACCAGTCAGTGCCAGAGGGCCGGCCGCGAGCACGGCGCAGTCCGCCGCGATGGAGAGCAGCGCGGCTCCGGCCCCTGCGAAGAGGAGGTTCCGGCCACGCATGCCCCTCCCCAGCAGAGCGACCGCCACCAGGGCGGAGGCCACGGCCTCGACGGCACTGACAACGTCGATGCCGCCGCTCCCGCGCAGCAGACCGAGGGCGACCGGCGCGAAGGCCAGGGGGATTGCCAGGGCGAGCGCGCCTCCCATGGCCCACCCGACGATCATGGTCGGCCGGAGCCCCGCGCTGATCTCGGGGAGGACGAGGGCCCCAATGCAGACGCCGACCATGACGACCACCGAGGTCGTCTGGAGGGCGATCGCATAACCGGCTACCGGTCCGGCGACGTGGGCCGTCGATACGACGAAGACCCCGGCGAGAAACGCGAGCGCCGCCAAGGGAGCGCTGGCCGCCTCACCAACCAAGCGCCATCGAAGCAGCAGCACCAGCGCGGTGGCGAGGAAGGCGACCAGCGCCGTGTCGGAGGCCCCAGTGGACACGGCTCCCACCGGCAGTCTGGAAGCGAGACTCAGCACGCCGACACCCACGAGGGGCAGCGCGATCACGGCGACCACCATCCACACCGCCAACCTGGAGGTCGCCGGGGTGGCCAGCCGTGCGACCATGCCGCGCCGGTCGGCCCCCCGATAGGCGTCCGCCGTGGATCCGGTGAACAGGACGTCCGCCATCAGGGCAGTCATCGACGCATCCCTACCCGAGCCGCCGCGGAGCGTCATCCGGGGTGAGCAACAGGCGGGCCCTGGCCACCGCCGCCAGCTGGCTGGACACGCCGAGCTTGCCCAGGATGCCCTGGATGTGGCTCCGGACGGTGCCGATGGAGACGACGAAGTCCTTGGCGATGTCTCCCGCGTTCTCGCCTTCGGAGAGCGCCCAGAGCACCTCGCGCTCGCGCACGGTCAGCTGCGCGATGCGCTGCTTGACCTCGAGCTCGGCCTCCAGCCGCGTCCGGCCCAGCTGCATCAGCTCCTCGTACTCCGCGTCGCCCAGCAGAGGCCGGTTGCGCAGGACGGATTCGGCAGCATCGAGGAGGCGCTCGAAGGGCTGGGCCTTGCTCACCCATCCGCTGGCACCCAGCGCCACCGCCGCCGCGAGCTGGGACAGGTCGGTGCACCCGGTCACCACCAACACCTTCGCGCCGATCGCTCGCAGCTTCGGGATGAGGTCACGGCCGTCGCGCTCGTCGAGGTTCAGGTCCAGCAGCACCAGGGCCGGACGGAACCGCGCCGCCTGGTCGAGCACCGTCTCCGGGCCAGTCAGCTGGGCAACCGTGCAGTCGAATCCCCTGGCGGAGAGTGCGAGCGCCAGCGTCTGGGCCAGCATCTCGTGATCCTCGACGACCAGGATGGAGGCTGCGCGCGTTATCGGCGCCGGGCACTCCAAAGGCTGGTATCGCGCGGCGGAGGTCACCTCGCCCATGCCGCCCGGCGGTTCTGGAATCACCCGGCCCGCCGGGGCAATTGGCGGCCCCGAGCTCATCTGACCCGCGACCGGGCGCAGCCGCAACGGATCGCGCTGTGGACGTATCGCCGACGCCCGAACCGGCAAACCGGCCGGCGGGCTAAGACATTCCCCCATCCCGCACCTTCCCAACGACCCCTGCCCGGCGTCACCTTGTGGGGTGGTCGCCGTGGCGGGGCTGGTTTAGTTCATTGCCTGCGTCTTCTGCCAGGGCATTTCGACCTATGCGCCCATGGGCTGAAGGGAGCTACCGCACCCGGTGAACCAGGCGCCGATCGAGAAAGTGGCGGTGAAGGTGCGCGGGGGCGCCGGTGTCTGTGAGTTAGGGTCGGGCCGCGGGTCCGCAGCGCCCGCTCCGCGGTCAGCCCTGGCCGGTCGGCGGGGAGCGATGCAAGCCGG
>PLOF01000099.1 GCA_003142035.1 Candidatus Dormiibacterota bacterium | reverse complement strand
GATGAACTGCTCGCCGCCATCGACCACATGGGAGGGGTCCGAGCCCACCCCCCTCCTCCCCCCTCGGCACCCCGGCTCGCCCTCACGGGGCCGTGACAAGGACCTCACCGGCCACACGGCGGTGTCACCACCGGTGATCTCGCCAGCGGCCTTCCTGGACCTTCTCAAGCGGCATGTACGCGGTGCTAACATAGGATAGGAATGTAAGCGCCGTCAACTTCTGGAAGGTGCCTCATGTCGAGGTCGAGCGGCCCGTACCACCACGGCGATCTCCGAGCCGCCTGCCTGTTGGCAGCGCGCGAGCTGCTCGAAGAGGACGGCGCCGGCGGGCTTTCGCTGCGTGCCGTGGCCCGGCGCGCCGGGGTCTCGCCCACCGCTCCGTATCGTCATTTCGCCAACCGCGAGGTACTGATCTCCGAGATCGCCGTCCAGGGGTACCGCGACCTCGCCGGGTGCCTGGCCGAGGCTCACCCCGCACCCCGGACACCCGCCGACCTCGCCACCGTCGCCGTGGCCTACGTGCAGTTCGCCCTCGCGCACCCGGCCCTGTTCCGGGTGATGTTCTCCGAGCCTTGCGACCCGGGCAACGACGAACGGGCAGCCGCGACCGCCGTCATCTCCGCGTACGTCGACGGCCTCGTCCGGCGTGCCGTCCCTGGCAATGGCGCCGACTTCGACGCACTTGCCATCGCGGTGTGGGCCCTGGTCCATGGCCTGGCCTTCCTGCACCTCGACGGCAAGCTCGACGCCTCAGACCCAGAGGCGATCGCCGACCGCGTAAGCGGCGCCGTCCATGCAGTTTCGGGGATGGCAGCCAGGGGCCCCGCACAGGCAGTGAAAGTGGGTAACTGACATGCAGGCATACGTGCTGACCCGGTACGGCGACGCGAGCGCCATGGAACTGCGGGATGTGCCCGAGCCGACGGCAGGCGACGGCGAAGTGCTCATCGCGGTACGCGCTGCGGGGCTGAACCCGGTCGACTACAAGGTTCGCCAGGGCAAGCTGCGGTTGGTGACCCGCCTAGACCTCCCCCGAGTGGCGGGCAGTGAGCTGTCGGGTGTGGTGGAAGGGGTCGGCGGCGGCGTCAGCCGTTTGCGGGCCGGGGACCGCGTGTTCGCCAGAGTGGACAAGAAGAAACTGGGTGCTTATGCCGCCTGCGTCGTGGTCCAAGAGGCACTGGTGGCCAAGATGCCAGAGTCCCTCGACTTCACCGATGCGGCCGGGTTGCCGCTGGCCGGGCTGACCGCCCTGCAGGCGCTTCGCGACGAGCTGGGTGTCACCGCGGGCGATCGCGTGTTCATTTCCGGCGGGGCTGGGGGCGTTGGCACCCTCGCCATCCAGCTGGCCGTCTGGATGGGGGCGGAGGTGGCTACCACCGCATCCCCCCGCGGCGAGGAACTGGTGCGGTCCCTCGGGGCCACGACGGTCATCGATTACCAGAACCAGAAGTTCAAGGACGTCTTGAGCAGTTACGACGCCGCGCTCGACCTCACCGGCGGGCAGGACCTGCGGGACGTCTTCACCATCCTCAAGCGGGGAGCCAAAACGGTCACCATCGCGGGAGTTCCCGAGCCGGCCACCGCGGCGGACCTGGGCGCCGGCTCACTGGTGGCCGCCGTACTGTGGGTAGCCAGCGCCAAGATCCGTCACCAGGCCCGGCGGAGCGGGGTCGGCTACCGGTACCTGTTCATGCGCCCCAGCGCAGAGGACCTCGGCCTGCTGGCCGGATTGGTTGACAAGGGCGAGCTGAAGCCAGTGACCGACCGGGTCTTCCCGTTCAGGCAGATCGCCGATGCCTTCGCCTACCTCGAGCAAGGCCACGCCAAGGGCAAGGTCGTCGTCCAGATGTGAGCACTCTCCCGGCTTTTCGCCGAGCACAAGGTCAGCCTCGCCGGAGGTACCTCACGGCCTGCATGCCTCCCAGTCCGAGGGCAAGCTCCGGGATCCCCCAGGCCACCTGGGCGACGCCTTGGGGATCTGATTGGTGGGTGAAGGAAACAATGAGAGTGAATATCAAGTCTGAGGCGCCCATGTAAATCAACACGATGGACACGACCAGCACGAGTGTCGAAAGAGCTCGTCGACCCACCCCCACTCTTCGCTTGCTGGCCTGGTCCCGAGCTCGGTCTGGACCCCTCGCCAGTCTCATCAATCCGACGCCAGCCGCGAAGAGGGTGAGACCACAGACCACTCCCCCCCATCCCAGGGGAAAGAACGCACTGCCGCTTACCGCAGCAAAGATGGCAGTCAGGAGCCAGGAGACCCCCCCGAACCCCACAACCACCGATGCACTCATCAGCAGCCCATTGAGGCCACCTCTGACCAGTCTCACCATGGGCTTCCGCGAATGGGCGATGTCGGTGGCCGTATGGCGCAGGAGGGTGCGCAGCGTGGATTCATCGATTTCCGACCTCGGCTCACTCATCAGCCGCATCCCTGTAGCCAGCTCCGAGCAAGCCCCGGAGCCGGTGGCGGCTCTCACGCAACTGGTTCTCCACCGTCTTCGCTGAGCAACCCAGCGTGGCGGCGACAACCTCGATGCTCTGGTCCTCGAAGTAGGTGTCACCGGTCGGGCAAAAGCGGCCACTCGCGGTCGGGTGAAAACCGGCCACTGAGGAGCGAGATGATTCTGGCGTCAGCCGGGCATGGTGGTCAACTCATCTCCCTGTGAGCGCCTTCGCTGACGGTCGTGCATCCGGTAGCTGCGGCCCTTGAGCTGGACGATCTCGGCGTGGTGGAGGAAGCGATCGAGCATCGCGCCGGCGGCGGCGGTGTCGCCGAGCAGTTGCCCCCAGTCCTCGATGGGACGGTTGGAGCTGATCACCGTCGCCCCCGTCTCGTACCGCCGGGTGAGGATCTCGAGGAGGTCCTCGGCGGCCGTCGGTGGCAGGCGACGCATGCCGAGATCCTCGATCACGACCAGGCCGACCCGGGTCAGTCTCTGGATCAACTCGCGGCGGGTCCCCAGTGCCGCGGCCTCGGACAGGTCCTCGACGAGGTCGAAAGCGGAGCGGTAATGGACGGTGTGGCCGGCGTGGATCGCCGCCAACGCCAGGCTCAGGCAGATATGGCTCTTGCCGACGCCGGGCGGCCCGACGAACAGGACGCCGGTGCGCTCGGCGACGAAGCGGCCGGTGGCCAGGTCGACGATCAGCGCCTTGGGCATCTCGGGGTTGAAGCCCCAGTCAAAATCATCGAGGGTCTTCATCTGGGGCAGCCCCGCCTGCTTGATACGCCGCTCCAGGAGCCGGTCCTGCCGGCGGTTGAGCTCATCCTCCACGAGCAGGTCGAGGAAGTCGACGTGGGCAAGGTTGTTGCGAACCGCCTCCTGGTTGCGCACCGGCAGGGTCGCGGCCATGCCGGAAAGGCGGAGGTGGCGCAGGCGGCTGTCGAGGTCAGGCTTCACGGTGTTGTCTCCCAGGTGGTGGAGGTCATGGACGGGTCGTGCCGGGCCTCTCCGGCCCGCACAGCGGCAGTGGTTTGACGCGTGGTGAGAGGCTAGTGCGTTGCGGTCACCACGGATCGGTATTCGACGAGGTCGCGGATCAGCTCGTGGCGCTGACGGAGCTGCGGCTGCTGGGCCCGCAGGGCAGCCTCTTCGAGCAGCCGCTTCAGGGTCTGGTAGCGGAACGCCCGTCGCTCCAACGCCACGCCACACGCCCAGTCGATGCGCTCCTTGGGGTGGGTGCGGGTGAGCCGGAGCACGCCCTGCAGCAGCCGGTAGGAGCGGACGTCGCGCTCCAACACCGCCTCCCGGGCCCACGCCAGCACCTGCGGCCCGATCTTCTCGATGCGGGCCAGCTGGGTGGCTTCGTACGCCTCCTGCCGCGCCGGCTTGTGGACGGGGCGGTGCTCCGGGCGCGTCGACCACGAGCCCGCCTCGATGCGCGTATGCACCGCGATTGCCGTGCCGTCCCGGTACACCCGGACCAGGTTGCCGTCCCAGTGAACCCGCACGTCCCGGCCCACCAGGGTGTGCGGCACGGAATAGAAGGCGGCCTTGACCTCGACGTGGCCGTCGTCGTGGACCCTGCGAGTTCCCACCTCGAACAGCGAGAAACGGTCGGCGGGGAGCGGCTGGAGCGCCGGCTTCTCCACCTCGAGGAAGTGGCGGATCACCTGGCGGCGTGTGGTGCCGTGGATCCGCAGCTGCGCCACCGTCGTGTTCCAGTGACAGAGGTGGGCGGCCAGCGCCTCGATGCTGTCGAAGCGCATGCCTTTGAGCCCGTTGCTCTTCACGTATCCGCCGCTGCGTTCCTCGATCCCGTTCTCCTCAGGGTGATACGGCCGGCACGGCAGCGGCACGAACCCCCAGTGACGGGCGAAGGCCGCATACACCTCGTTGACGTCGGGGTCGTACAGGCACGCGCGCGCCACCCCCGCCTTGAGATTGTCGATCCGGACCACCGCGGGCACCCCCCCAAACGCCAAGAACGCGTGCTCGTGGGCGCGCAGGAAGTCATCGCGCTGCTGCCGCCACATCGGCTCTTCGTACCCGTGCCGGGAGCACGAGAGCGTCATCCGGAAGATCCAGGGGCGGCTCCACTTGCCCGTGGTTGGGTTGAGGACGGGCGCAGGGCT
>PLOF01000025.1 GCA_003142035.1 Candidatus Dormiibacterota bacterium | reverse complement strand
GTTGAGAGCACGGGCGCGAGGATGAATGTGACGTTGGCGAACGTGCCGATCGTATCGGTGGCCGGGAGCACACGCGACAGGATTGTGTGGGTGAGCCAGAGCAGCGAGTAGATAACTGAGTAGCCCACCACCCAAGCTCGGGCATGAGAACGCGCGGCAAGGCGGATAAGGAGGGGGAGGACGTACACCGCCGTGTACGGCCCGGCCAGTTGCACCGGGATCACCGAGACGGCCAGGATGATCGCGGCGATGTCGGCAGCTGAGCGGGACGTCTCCAAACCCCGGACCATGAGGATCCCGCAGGCGACCAGGGCGACCAGGAGAGCGATAAACCCGGAGTTGCCCCAGAGGTCGCGCACGAAGCCGCCGACTCCGATGAGGTGATAATGCTCCGAGAAGCTGAACAGAACGGCGACCAGCGACCTGTCCCAGCTCCAGGCCACCAGAGCGGCGGCGGCAAAGGTGGCAGCACCCCACGCCATGACCTTCCAGAGGGACCGTTGCCGGCGGTGCAGGAAGGCGAGCAGTGGAAGTGCGACGACCGCGTTCATCGGCCTGCACAGCGCGGTGACTGCGACGAGGACGCCGGGCACGGCTCGGTGTGACCGAGTCACCAGGAAGATGGACGCGGACAGGCTCGCCAGTGCAATGGCCGTGTTCATCTGGTCGATGTAGATGAGTTCGAGAGCGGGTGGGGAGAGCAGCAGGGCTGCAATCCACGGGGAGGGGCGTTTCCCGTCGACGCGTCCCCAGGCGCTCACCACCCACGCTATCAGGGCCAGGCTTCCGAGCTGGGTCAGGGGCCCGACCAGCCAGTCGGGGAGCAGGAGCAGGGGGACGTAGATGACGAAGGTGGTCGCCGGGTAGTAGACGAAGTCCGCGGGTGTCGGGGGACGACCGTGGAAGAGAGCTCGAGCCGGCACCAGGTAGGCGTCCAGGTCAACGGCCCACTTGGTTCCGGTGACGAGGATGACGATGACCAGCGTGGCCGCTGCCGCGATGGCCAGCAGGGCCAGCGGGGTGAGAACAAACCGCGCAGCCGGCGCTCGTTGACGCACGATGGCTGGGTTCACATGTTCATCCACGGGGACAGTCCCGGGCTCGCCTCAAGGCCACGTGGATGGTCGGACGGCTGCGCCGTCCGGTAGGAGAGGGCCGCAGGGCCGGCCAGGCGGTACCCGCCTCGCCGAAGCTGTTGAGGCTCGGTCACCGGGCGACTGTAGTTGGCTCGTCCCCCTCTCCGGGGCTGCGATGGAAGATCGTGACAGCCACGTTAGGAGGAAGCGAGCCCTCCCCTCGTCTCAGGGTCCGCGCTGTCGCTAGCCTAGGTAACTGGTGTCTTTCGCGGGCGGCCGTTCGGCGGAGTGATCGAGGCGGCTGACTCGCTCGGGCAGGGGTAGGTGTCGGGGAGAAGCACGGCGCCCTCCGGGTTTAAGACAATGCCCGGTGAACACCCGTTCGCGAGAGGGAACGTCGATGACACTGGGCCCGGCACCACGGCAAGGGGATCTTCTCGACGATGTCGTCCGCTTCTGCGAGGCGACGCTCGATCAGCGCTCGATCTACGTCTTCCTGCATCGCGAGCGCGACCGGCTCTTCCCGGACGAGGCCTTCGCCGACCTCTTCGTGGAGCGGGGGCGCCGCTCCGTGCCGCCGTCGGTGGTGGCGGTGGTGATGGTGCTCCAGCGCCTGGAGGGGCTCTCGGACCGCGAGGCGGTGGAGCGCTTCTGTTTCGACAACCGATGGCGCTACGCCACCGGCAGCGGTGGCTATGACACCGGCAGCTGGACCAGCTTTTCGCACACCGTGCTGGTCGACATGCGCGAGCGGCTCCGGCGATCGGAGCGCCCCAACCGGATCTTCGAGGTGGCGCTGGGTGCGGCCCGGGAGGCGGGGATCGTCTCCCGCCGCCGGGTGCTCGACTCCACCCCGCTCTACGACGCGGTGGCGACGATGGACACCATCACGCTGATCCGCTCGGCGATCCGGGGCCTGCTGGCGGTGGCCGACGCGACCCTGGCCGCCGAGCTGCGGGCGGTGATGACCAGCGGCGACGACTACGCGAGCTCGGCCAAGCCGCAGATCGACTGGGACGATGCCCCGGCCCGCGAGCAGCTCATCGACAGCCGGGCCNNCCTGCTCGCCACGGTGGTCGGCCAGGACCTCGAGGCGGGCGACGACGGCAGCTTCCGGATCGCCCGCCGCGTGGCCAAGGATCGGGTGATCTCGACCGTCGACCCCGACGCCCGTCACGGGCACAAGACCGCCGCCCGTGGCTTCGACGGCTACAAGGGTCACGTCGCCATCGACCCCGAGACCGAGCTCATCACCGCGACCCGGGTGACGGCGGGCAATGCCGGCGACGCCGGCGTGGCTGCGGAGCTGATCGCCGACGTCATGACGGCCACGGAGGCGGCGGAGGCCGCTGTCGTCTACGGCGACAGTGCTTACGGGACCGGCACCTTCCAGGATCGACTGGAGGAGGCCGGGATCACCTCGAGGTGCAAGACCCAGCCGCCGGTATCCCGCCAGGGGCGGTTTGCCAAGGACCGGTTCACCGTCGATCTGGAGAACCAGCAGGTCACCTGCCCGGCCGGCGTCACCGCTGTGATCAGCCGCCGCCAGGATGGATCGGGGAGCGCGAAGTTCGGTGAGGCCTGTGGCCAGTGCCCGCTCCGGGTGCAGTGCACCGACGCCGAGGCGGGGCGCGCCATCACGATCAGCACGCAGGAGGCCGCCCTCACCCGTGCTCGTGGTCGTCAGGTCGATCCGGCGTGGCGAGCAGACTACCGGGCGACCCGTCCCAAGGTGGAGCGCAAGCTCGCCCACCTGGTACGTCGCCAGCACGGTGGGCGCCGAGCCCGGGTGCGCGGCCGTCCCAAGGTGGGCGCCGACTTCAGCCTGCTCGCTGCCGCGGTGAACCTCGCCCGGCTGGCCGTGCTGGGTCTCTCCTCCACCCCCACCGGGGCCTGGAGCCTGGCCTGAGCCGCCACCATCTCCGCCTGGGCGTGACCCTGACCGCCTGACCTCCTGACGCGCGGGGTCGGCTACACCCGAGCCGACACTGCGATCTCCCGTCGCGAGTACGGCGTCATCAAAGAGCCACCCGGCGACGCATCTGGCCGGCCCTGGACCCCCGCTTCACACCAGCCACCTAGTAGGCTGTCGCCTCCGCGTGTGATGCCGGAGTACGGCGACGCCGGAGCCGCCACA
>PLOF01000079.1 GCA_003142035.1 Candidatus Dormiibacterota bacterium | reverse complement strand
GCTCCCGCGGTCGCCAGGCTCAACCCTGGGCGGTGGCCGCGCAGCCGGCGCAGGTGCCGGAGAACTCGAGCTGGTGGGCGACGTTGACAAAGCCGGCGTCCGCCGCGACCCGCTCCGCCCAGCGCCAGACCACGGTGTCCTCCACCTCCACGGTGCGGCCGCATTCGCGGCAGACCAGGTGGTGGTGGTGCTTGGCGGTGTCGCAATGACGGTAGAGGAGCTCGCCGCCGGCTGAGCGCAGCGAGTCGATGAGGCCGGCCGCGGCCAAGGTGCGCAGTTGCTGGTAGACGGTGGTCAGCCCCACCCGCTCCCCGCGGGCCCGGAGGGCGGCGTGGAGCTCTTGGGCGCTCCGGAAGCGGTCGGTCTCCGCGATCACGCCGGAGAGGGCGCGCTTCTGCCGGGTCGAACGGACATCGGCCGCGTGCGAGACCGCCGGGAGAGGAGCCCCGAGCGCGGACAGAGGGGCGCTGGTGCCGCGAGCCGCCGGCGGCTTGCTATCTGGAACCATACCGGATAAACTTTGTAACTGCATCCATTACGGATAAGCCTACCACGGACCAGGGGAATTGATGGGCAAGACGCCGACGAGGTGCGCGGGGAGCCGGGGCCTGGGCTCTGTGGCCCTCGTGGCAGCCGCTCTGCTCGCGGGCGCCCTCTTCGCCGCGTGCGCTCCCGGGTCGGCCTCGGACCCCGGGAAGATCGCTGCGGTCGGAGCCGAGAGCGAGTACGCCAACGTCATCGCTCAAATCGGTGGGNNCCGTTGGCGTCGCCCAGCTGGTGGTGCAGAACGGGGCCGGCTATGACGGCTTCATGCAGACCATCGAGGCGGCGACGCCCAGCTCCACGCGCAGGGTGGTCGACGTCCAGACCCTGCTCGGGCTGCCGGCCACCACCGAGAACCCGCATCTCTGGTACAGCCCCACCACCATGCCCGCGGTCGCGAAGGCGATCGGGAAGGATCTCGCTGCGCTGGCGCCCTCTCATGAGGCGTATTTCACGGCGGAGGTCACGGCCTTCGACACCTCGCTGGCGCCCTGGACCCAGGCCATCGCCGCGCTGAAGTCGAGCTTCTCCGGCACCCCGGTGGCGACCACCGAGCCGGTGGCCGACGACATGCTCCAGGCTGCTGGGCTCGACAACGTGACCCCGTGGCCCTTTCAGGCCGACGTCATGAACGGGGTCGATCCGTCCGCCCAGGATGTGAGCCTCGAGCAGGGTTTCTTGACCGGGCACCAGGTCGAGGTGTTCATCTACAACCGGCAGGTGACCGACTCCCTGACTCAATCCCTGCTGACGCTCGCCCAGCGAAGCGGCATCCCGGTGGTCGGCGTCTACGAGACCATGCCCACGCCGGGCTACGACTACCAAACCTGGATGGTGGCCGAGGTCAACGCCGTGCAGCAGGCGCTCGCACGCGGCGTGTCGACGAATCGGCTGTGAGCGGCCCCACTCTCGACGAGAGTGCCGATGACGCGATCCTGGACGTCGATGGCGTCAGCGTCTGGCTGTCCGGGCGGGAGGTGCTCCATGACGTCCGCTTCCGGATCATGCCGGGCGAGTTCACCGGTCTGATCGGCTCCAACGGGGCGGGCAAGACCACCCTCTTCCGGGTCATCCTCGGTCTCCAGGCGGCCAGCACGGGGAGCGTTCTGGTGGGCGGCCGGCCGCTCACCCGGCGCAACCCGATCATCGGCTACGTGCCCCAGAAGATCTTCCTCGACCCCGACATGCCGCTCCGTGCCCGCGACGTCGTGGCTCTCGGCCTCGACGGGCACCGGCTCGGGGTGCCCCTGGGCTGGGGCCGGCGCCGCAAGGCCGTCGACGCGATGCTCGACGCCGTCGACGCGCGGCGCCTCGCCGACGCCCGCGTTGGCAGCCTCTCCGGGGGCGAGCAGCAGCGGGTCCTCATCGCCCACGCCCTGATCAGCCGGCCCCGGCTGCTGCTCCTCGACGAGCCGCTCGCCAACCTCGACATCGGGGCAGAGGGTGAGGTCGTCGCGCTGCTGGCCCGCATCGCTCGGGAGCAGCGCATCGCCGTGTTCATCTCGGCCCACGACGTCAACCCGCTGCTCCCGGTGATGGACCGGCTGGTCTACATGGCGGCCGGCAACACGGCGAGCGGGACCACTGCCGAGGTGATCCGGCCCGAGGTCCTGAGTGCCCTCTACGGCCAGCACGTCGACGTGCTCCGCGTCCACGGCCGCATCCTGGTGGTGGCAGGGGCGGAGGGGCCGTCCGGGGTCACGTTCGAGGAGACCGACGGCGCCGCGGTCGGGCCGGACATCGTCGCGCTCCGATGAGCCAGGTGCTGCGCGCGCTCTTCGCGCCCGGCTTCTTCGCGAGCGATCCGGTTCACGCCGCACTGGTGGTGGGGGCGGTGGTGGCGCTGGTAACCGGGGTGGTAGGGGTNNTTCATGGGCATCGCGATCGTCGCCGCGGGGCTCATCGAGCTGCTCGGGCTGCACCGGCCGCGGGCCCGCGACGTCGCGACCGGGCTGGTGCTCGGAGCCGGCCTGGGGCTCGCCGCCCTCTTCCTCTACCTGGACGCGACCTCCTCGAGCACCACCGGCGTGACCGTGACCATCCTTTTCGGCTCCCTCTTCGCGGTGAGCCAGCAGATGCTGCCGAGCATCGTGGCGCTGAGCGCCGTCTCCCTGCTGGTACTGGCCGTGTGCTACCGGATGCTGCTGCTCAGCTCCCTGAGCCCCGATCTGGCCGCCGCGCGCGGGGTCCCGGTGCGTGCCATCGGCATCGCCTACCTGGTGATCATGGCCGTGGCGGTCTCGCTCGCCGCCGAGACCATCGGGGCGATCCTCGCCACGGCCCTCGTGGTCGGCCCTCCCGCGACCGCGCTGCGCCTGACCAAACGTCCCGGCGGTGCGCTGGTCGTCGCCGGCTTGATTGGCGTCGTGGCGGTGTGGCTCGGCATCGTCCTCGCCTACGACAGCTACTACTGGCCGCCGGCCGGGCACGGCTGGCCGGTCAGCTTCTTCGTGGTGGCCCTGGTCTTCCTCTTCTACCTGGTCGCGGGTGCGGTGGCGCGGATCGTCCAGGCGCGCCGGCGACGCCACTCCGAGGCGGCGCCGCGTCTGGCCGCGAGCGGGTGCGCCGAGCATCCCGGCGACGCGGCGTAGAGGGGCCGAGAGTGTTCTCCGGCTTCATGGTCAACACCTGGATCGCGGCGACGCTGGTCGCGGTGATTGCCGGCGTCGTCGGCTTCTTCGTGGTGCTCCGCGGTTCAACTTTCGCGGCCCATGCCATTCCCCATGGCGCCTTCGGGGGCGCGGCGGGCGCCGTCCTGATCGGCGTCAACCCCATCGCCGGGCTCGGCGTCTTCGCCGTCGGCGGAGCGCTCGGCATCGGCTGGCTGGGGAGGCGCGGACGCCACGACGTGGCCACCGCTCTGGCGCTCGTGCTGATGCTCGGGCTGGGCGCGCTCTTCCTCTCCTTCAGCGTCGAGTACGCCGCCGCCATGTACTCGCTGCTCTTCGGCGAGGTGCTCGGCGTTCCCTCGGACGAGCTGCTCCCCATCGCCGGATTGGGCATCGCCTGCATCGCCGCACTGGCGGTCCTCTACCGCCCGCTGATGCTCACCTCGATCGCCCCGGACGTGGCCGAGGCGCGCGGGGTGGCGGCCCAGCGCATCGAGACCGGCTTCCTGCTGGTGGTCGCGCTGGCGGCGACGATGACGGTGCCGGTGGTGGGGGTGCTCCTGATGTTCAGCCTGATGATCGGGCCCGCGGCGACGGCGGGATCGCTGACCCGCAGCCCGCGCAACGCCATCGCCCTGTCGGTGCTGCTCGCCCTCGCCACCGTCTGGCTCGCGGTCGCGGTCTCCTACCTGACCAACCTGCCGGTCGGCTTCTTCGTGGGTACGCTCGGTGCCGTCTCATACGGCTGCGCGCGGATCTGGACGGCCCGGCGCCGGGGGCGGACAGCGCCGGCGTGAGCGAGGCGCGGCGGCCGGCCGCACCAGCTCAGAGCTCTGCGTCCGCGGGCGACATCCCGACCGCCGCAGACGTTCTGGTCAGAGCTCCGCGATGGCGGGCAGCACCTCCCGGCCGATGATCTCGAGCGGTGTGATCCGCCACACGTCGGTGACCCGACCGTGGGCGACCTGGAAACCCCGCTTGTGCAGGTCGCGCAGCCCGTCGACCAGTTCACCGACGCGCTCACCGGCCGGACCGACGTCGAAGTTGAAGAGCAC
>PLOF01000023.1 GCA_003142035.1 Candidatus Dormiibacterota bacterium | reverse complement strand
GCTCCCGCGGTCGCCAGGCTCAAGCCTGGGCGGTGGCCGCGCAGCCGGCGCAGGTGCCGGAGAACTCGAGGTGGTGGACGACGTTGACGAAACCGGCGTCCGCCGCGACCCGCTCCGCCCAGCGCCAGACCACGGTGTCCTCCACCTCCACGGTGCGGCCGCAGGCGCGGCAGACCAGGTGGTGGTGGTGCTTGGCGGTGTCGCAATGGCGGTAAAGGAGCTCGCCGGCGTCTGACCGCAACGAGTCGATGAGGCCGGCCGCGGCCAGGGTGCGCAGCTGCTGATAGACGGTGGTCAGTCCCACCCGCTCCCCGCGGGCCCGGAGGGCGGCGTGGACCTCCTGGGCGCTCCGGAAGCGGTCGGTCTCCGCGAGCACGCCGGACAGGGCGCGCTTCTGCCGGGTCGAACGGACGTCGGCCGCGCGCGAGACGGTCGGGAGGGGAGCCCCGAGCGCGGGCAGAGGGGCGCTGGTACCGCGTGCCGCCGGCGGGTTGCTATCTGGAACCATACCGGATAAAATTCGCAACCGCATCCATTACGGATAAGCCTACCATGGATCTGGGGAGCTGATGGGCAAGCTGCTGACGAGGCGCGCGGGGAGCCGGGGCCTGGGCTCCGTGACCCTCGTGGCCGTCGCGATGCTCGCCGGCGCCGTCGCCGCCGCGTGTGCTCCCGGCTCGGCCTCGGACCCCGGTAGGATCGCGGCGGTCGGCGCCGAGAGCGAGTACGCCAACGTCATCACGCAGATCGGCGGGCCGTACGTGGCGGTGAGCGCGGTCATGAGCAATCCCAACATCGACCCGCACACCTACGAGGCGAGCCCGCAGGTGGCCCAGACCGTGAGCACCGCCCAGCTGGTGGTGCAGAACGGGGCCGGCTACGACGGCTTCATGGAGACCATCGAGGTGGCGACGCCCAGCTCCACGCGCAGGGTGATCGACGTCCAGAGCCTGCTCGGGTTGCCAGCCACCACTGAGAACCCCCATCTCTGGTACAGCCCCGCCACCATGCCCGCGGTCGCGAAGGCGATCGGGAAGGATCTCGCCGCGCTGGCGCCCTCTCATGAGGCGTATTTCACGGCGGAGGTCGCGGCCTTCGACACCTCGCTGGCGCCCTGGACCCAGGCCATCGCCGCGCTGAAGTCGAGCTCCTCCGGGGCCCCGGTGGCGACCACCGAGCCGGTGGCCGACTACATGCTCCAGGCTGCTGGGCTCGACAACCTGACCCCGTGGCCCTTCCAGGCCGACGTCATGAACGGGGTCGATCCGTCCGCTCAGGACGTGAGCCTCGAGCAGGGTTTCTTCACGGGTCACCAGGTCAAGGCCTTCATCTATAACCAACAGGTGACCGACTCCCTGACCCAGTCGCTGCTGACGATCGCCCATGAGAACGGCATCCCCGTGGTCGGCGTCTACGAGACCATGCCCACACCGGGCTACGACTACCAGACCTGGATGGTGGCCGAGGTCAACGCCGTGCAGAAGGCGCTCGCCAGCGGCGTGTCCACGACGCGGCTGTGAACGTCCCCGCCCCCGACCCGAGTGCCGACGACGCCATACTGAACGTCGATGGCGTCGGCGTCTGGCTGGCCGGGCGGGAGGTCCTCCGCGACGTCCGCTTCCGGATCATGCCGGGCGAGTTCACCGGTCTGATCGGCTCCAACGGGGCGGGCAAGACCACCCTCTTCCGGGTCATCCTCGGGCTCCAGACGTCGAGCACCGGGAGCGTTCTGGTGGGTGGCCGGCCGCGCAACCGGCGCAACCCGATCATCGGCTACGTCCCCCAGAAGATCTTTCTCGACCCCGACATGCCGCTGCGGGCCCGCGACGTTGTGGCTCTCGGCCTCGACGGGCACCGGCTCGGCGTGCCCCTGGGCTGGGGCCGGCGCCGCAAGGCCGTCGACTCCATGCTCGACGCCGTCGACGCGCGGCGCTTCGCCGACGCCCGCGTGGGCAACCTCTCCGGGGGCGAGCAGCAGCGGGTCCTCATCGCCCACGCCCTGATCAGCCGGCCCCGGCTGCTGCTCCTCGACGAGCCGCTCGCCAACCTCGACATCGGGGCCGAGGGCGAGGTCGTCGCGCTCCTGGCCCGCATCGCCCGGGAGCAGCGCATCGCCGTGTTCATCTCGGCCCACGACGTCAACCCGCTGCTTCCGGTTATGGACCGGCTGGTGTACATCGCGGCCGGCAAGACGGCGAGCGGGACCACTGCCGAGGTGATCCGGCCGGAGGTTCTGAGTGCCCTCTACGGCCAGCACGTCGATGTGCTCCGCGTCCACGGCCGCATCCTGGTGGTGGCCGGGACGGAGGGACCGCCGGCGGTCATGTTCGAGCAGCCCAACAGCGCCGCGGTCGGCCCCGGCATCGCCTCGCCCCGATGAACGAGGTGCTGTCCGCCCTCTTCGCGCCGGGCTTCTTCGCGAGCGATCCGGTGCGTGCCGCACTGGTGGTGGGGGCGGTGGTGGCGCTGGTGACCGGGGCGGTGGGAGTCTTCACCGTGATCCGCGGTCAGGCCTTCGCCGGGCACGCCCTCGGCGAGGTGGGCTCGGCGGGGGGCTCGGCGGCCTTCCTGGGCGGCGCCAACCCGCTCTGGGGTTTCATGGGCATCGCGATCGTCGCCGCGGGGCTCATCGAGCTGCTCGGGCTGCACCGGCCGCGGGCCCGCGACGTCGCGACCGGGCTGGTGCTGGGAGCCGGCCTGGGACTGGCCGCACTCTTCCTCTACCTGGATGCGACCTCCTCGAGCACCACCGGGGTGGCGGTGACCATCCTCTTCGGCTCCCTCTTCGCGGTGAGCCAGCAGATGCTGCCGAGCATCGTGGCGCTGAGCGCCGTCTCCCTGCTGGTCATGGCCGTCTGCTACCGGATGCTGCTGCTCAGCTCCCTGAGCTCCGATCTGGCCGCCGCGCGCGGGGTGCCGGTGCGCGCCATCGGCATCGCCTACCTGGTGATCATGGCCGTGGCGGTCTCGCTCGCCGCCGAGACCATCGGGGCGATCCTGGCCACGGCCCTCGTGGTCGGCCCTCCGGCGACCGCCCTGCGCCTGACCAAACGTCCCGGCGGGGCGCTGCTGGTCGCCGGGTTGATCGGTGTCGTGGCGGTGTGGCTCGGCATCGTCCTCGCCTACGACAGCTACTACTGGCCGCCGGCCGGGCACGGCTGGCCGGTGAGCTTCTTCGTGGTGGCCCTGGTCTTCGTCTTCTACCTGGTCGCGGGGGCGCTGACGGGGATCGCGCAAGCACTGCGGAAACGCCGCTGGGAGACGGCGCCGCGCCTGGCCGCGAGCGGTTGCGCCGAGCATCCCGGTGACGCGGTCTAGGGGCAGAGGGTGTTCTCCGGCTTCATGGTCAACACCTGGATCGCCGCGACGCTGGTCGCGGTGATCGCTGGCGCCGTCGGCTTCTTCGTCGTGCTGCGCGGGGCGGCGTTCGCCGCCCACGCCATCCCGCACGGCGCCTTCGGGGGCGCGGCGGGCGCCGTCCTCATCGGAGTCAATCCCATCGCCGGGCTCGGCGTCTTCGCCGTCGGCGGAGCGCTCGGCATCGGGTGGCTGGGGAGACGCGGACGCCACGACGTGGCCACCGCTCTGGCGCTCGTGCTGATGCTCGGGCTGGGCGCGCTCTTCCTCTCCTTCAGCGTCGAGTACGCCGCGGCCGTCTACTCGCTGCTCTTCGGCGAGGTGCTCGGCGTCCCCTCGGACGAGCTGCTTCCCATCGCCGGACTGGGCATCGCCTGCATCGCCGCGCTGGCGGTCCTGTACCGCCCGCTGATGCTCACCTCGATCGCGCCCGAGGTGGCCGAGGCACGCGGAGTGGGGGCCCAGCGCATCGAGACCGGTTTCCTGCTGGTGGTCGCGCTGGCGGCGACCATGACGGTGCCGGTGGTGGGCGTGCTCCTGATGTTCAGCCTGATGATCGGGCCCGCGGCGACGGCGGGATCGCTGACCCGCAGCCCGCGCAACGCCATCGCCCTCTCGGTGCTGCTCGCCCTCGCCACCGTCTGGCTCGCGGTCGCGGTCTCGTACCTGACCAACCTGCCGGTCGGCTTCTTCGTGGGCACGCTCGGGGCCGTCTCATACGGCTGCGCGCGGATCTGGACGGCCCGGCGCCGTGGGCGGACCGCGCCGGCCTGAGCGAGGCGCGGCGGACCGCCCCGCCAGCTCAGAGCACTGCGTCCGCGGGCGACCTCCCGACCGCCGCGGACCTCCGGGTCAGAGCTCCGCGATCGCGGGCAGCACCTCCCGGCCGATGATCTCGAGCGGTGTGATCCGCCACACGTCGGTGACCCGACCATGGGCGACCTGGAAGCCCCGCTTGTGCAGGTCGCGCAGCCCGTCGACGAGCTCGCCGACGCGCTCGCCGGCCGGGCCGACGTCGAAGTTGAAGAGCAC
>PLOF01000035.1:10403-11020 GCA_003142035.1 Candidatus Dormiibacterota bacterium | reverse complement strand
CGGGGTCATGACAGCTTCAACGCCACGGAGCGCACCAGCTCGGCGACCTCCGCGGCCGCCTCCGGGCGGGCCAGCTGCGAGACCGCTGCCCGCATCGAGAGCAGCGACGGGGACCCCGGCACGGCCAGCTCCGCCACCTCGTCGATCAGCTCGGCGTCGCCGGGCACGTAGCGCCCGGCCCCGCTGTCGATGAGCCACTCCATGTTGCCTCGCTCCTGGCCGGGGAGGTACCAGGTGATGAGGAGAGGCAGTCCGGCGCACAGGGCCTCGGCGATCGTGCCGGGGCCGGCCTTGGTCACGACGATGTCGGCCGCCGTCATCCACTCCGCCATGTTGGTCACGAATCCGTGCACCCTCACCGGACGTCCCTCGCGGTCGCGGAGGCCGTCCAGCCCGTCGTAGGCTCGCTGATTCCGCCCGCAGATCACCACCAGGGAGATGTCCAGGCCGCTGCCGGCCAGCAGCCGGGCGCGTCGCTCGATGTCGCCTGAACCGTCCGCCCCGCTGCAGACCAGAACGGTGAAGCGATCGGGGTCGAGCCCGAGCTGAAGCCGCCGGGCCCGCCGGGTCTCCGGATCGGACGCATGGTCGGTGAAGCCGGCGTCGACCGGAAGACC
>PLOF01000035.1:7626-10364 GCA_003142035.1 Candidatus Dormiibacterota bacterium | reverse complement strand
ACGCTCCGGAGCACCAGCTCGGCGGCCCTCACCATGGCCCGGGAATTGGTGGCGTGGAACATCCCGCCCCAGAGCCACGGTGCGCGCTGGATCAGCGGGCCGTACAGGCCGGCGGTCCGGCCCAGCAGGCGAGGCGAGGCGCTCGCAAAGGGGTCGACGATCTCCACGTCGAACTCGCCGGGGTGGGCGCGGCCGAGATAGTGGCTCACCGCCGTGGCCGCGGCCCTATGCCCACCGCCGGTGTCCGCGATCAGAAAGAGGAGTGAACGAGACATGGCTCCTGAGACTAGCAGGGTGCCGGACGGCTCTCGGGGACCGTGCGGCAGCCGGCGCCGGCGTGATGAGGGAGGGAGACCGTCAGCCGCCGAAGCGCACCGAGAGCGCCTCGAGCCCGGGGGCGAGTGAGGTGAGGGGCAGGGGGCCGGAACCGTCCGCGTTGGCGATCACGGCCTCGACCGCACCGGAGGGCATCGTGGTGATGTACGCGATCTGCCGTCCGGTCGGCGCGACCGTGGCACTCTCCGGGTTGATCTCTCCCAGGGTGGTGGAGATCGCCGAGACGACGCCGGTGGCGATTTCGAAGCCGCCCAGCTGCGGCGAGCCAACCGGGGCGTTGAGCGCAACCACCAGGGTCGCGTCGTCGGTGAACCCCACCGATGCCATCTCGGTGCCGACCTTGAGCGGCGGCTGTCCACCCGACGGGTCGGCGACCCAGGTCGTCGGGAGCGACGACGGCGAGCTCAGCTCGAGGGCCAGCTCCTCACCCTGCGGGGCGGCCACCAGGTTGGAGGCGCTGCCCACGAGGATCGGCAGCTGGTACCGAGCGCTGATCTCCGGGTCCGCGAGGTCCACGTGAGCCGGGCTCGTTCCGGTCGCGCTGACCGGGATGGCCAGGGCATCGCCGTCCGCGGTCCAGACCGGCGTCCCGCTCGGAGGAGATCCCGGTTGGAGGGCGGAGAGCGACCCCGAAACCGGGTCGTAGAGCTGGACCGACGAGTTGGCGGCAACGAAGGCCAGCGTGGATCCGTTGGGCGACCAAGCCGGCCACGTGGCCCCGGCCAGGTTGAGCTGGTCCTGGCCCGTCTCCAGGTTGATGATGCGCATCACGGGGGTCGCCCCGACCAGGGTGGTGTCGGTCTGTACGACGGCCAGCCACTGGCCGCCGGCTGAGATGGTGGCGTCGTCGACCGTTGCGGCCGGCTGCCCCGGCCCGACGTCGCCACAACCGTCGCGGTTGGTGCAGAGAGGGACCGCGTCGAGGACCTCTGCCGGGATCGGGAGGCCGGTGGCCGGAGCCTTGAGCTGAGCGAGCACCACCTCCGTGGCATCCCCCAGCCCGGGACCCGCCAGCACCAGGAGGTGACCGCTGGTCGACAGCTGACCGGTGGTGAAGTGGAGGGTGATCGGAGCCGGGATGGGCTGCCCGAACGCGTCGGTCGCCCGGCGGCTGACGGTGAGCGTGTACGCCGTCGACGGCTCCAGAGGGCGATCCGGGAGGATCTCGAACTGGCCCAGGGCGAGGGGGTTGCCCACCACCCGCAGCCCGGTCACCGCGGGCGTCAGCGAGACCGCGGCGGCCACCGCCGATGGGGACATCGCCCGGGAGAACGAGAGCACGATCGGGGAATCCCGCGGCGTGGTGGCGCCCTCCGAGGGGGTGGCCGAGGTGAGCACCGGGGCCGCCGCGCTGGTCAGGTTCCAGATGTGGTCGAGGGCGTTGACATTGCCGTTCACCGAGGTGATGCCGGCTCCGAGGTCGAAGCTGTACTCCCTGTTGGGCAAGAAGAGGGCGCCCGGGTGGTGGAAGACGAACCCCGACTCGCCGGAGAGCCAGGTGATCCAGCAGGGCGCGCCGGGGCGGGCCGTGAACGCCGCCGCCACGTTGCAGCCCGGCAGCCCCGCGTTCGGCGCGAGCGTCTCGTACACGCTGAGGTGGGCCGCAACGCTCTCGTGTGTCACCGGCTGGTCAAAGACGACCTCGACGGTGGCGTTGGCGTCCAGCTGGGTGGAGCCGGCCGGAGGGTTGAGCTGGACGATCTGCGGCGGGGCGCTGAAGCACCCGGTGAGGAGGACCGAGGGTGCGAGGATCGCGAGGCCGAGGGGGAGGGCACGGAGCCGGAGCGCGTGCCGACGGGGGCTCAATACGCGCGGGACAGTGCGTTCTCCACGTCGAGCGGCACCACGGAACCGGAGCCGCTCTTCACCTCGATCCGGGCCGTCTTGTCCGTCGCGATCTTGGCCACTCCGGTGGTCGCCGTGTTGAGCGCAGGGTTGGTCTGGGTGTAGGCGCCGAGAACCTTGCCGTGGCTGAGCAGGATGATGCCGATGTCGGCGCCGCCGACCACGAGCACGGCTCCCTCCACCCCCTCCTCGTTGAGGAAGGCGATCAGAGCGTCGAAGTTGACGAAGCGGCCGAGCAGGCCCGTGTAGAGCAAGGGGGCGGTGAGGAGCTTCGCCAGGGCCTCGACCGTCTCGCCGGCCAGGTCGATGACGTCCAAGCCGCCCGTGCCGGCGTCCATGCTCCGTCGCATCGCCTGGAAGGCCGCCTCACCCGAGCGGGCACCTGCGGTGCTGGAGAGCGCCTCCAGGAGGTGTCCCTCATGGAAGAGGAGGATCCCGGCGAAGTCGGGCGCGGTGAGGCGGATGTACCCGGTGTGCTGGTCGCCTCTCAGGGTCCGGAGCAGCTTGGGGAAGTCCACGAAGGCACTCTTCAGCCCCTCGTACTGGGCACGGCCCGA
>PLOF01000035.1:0-7619 GCA_003142035.1 Candidatus Dormiibacterota bacterium | reverse complement strand
CCGCAGGGTCCGTGAAGGACGGTTCCGGTCGGTACTGGGCTCGAGCCGGCGCCGGCAGCGGCTCCGGCGGCTCGTACTGAGCGGGAGCCCCATAGACCGGCTCCGCGGTGATGGGCTCGGGGGTGGGCGGGGCCCAGGGCGAATAGCCCGCGGCCGCCTGGGAATCGCTTCCCATCGCCACCTGCTCGGGGGGTGCCCACCCGGGGTCGACGTACCCGCCGACGCCCTGATCCGAGTAGCCGGCACCCTGGTAGGGCTGCGACTCGTCGTAGCCGGGGGCCCCGTCCCAACCGGCCTGCTCCGCCGGCGCCCTGCGGTCGGCCTCGGCGATCAACTCCAACGGCGACGACTTGATCGTCTCCTCGGGCGGCAGCTTGGCCCGGGGGTCGAAGCGGAAGCTGCCGTCCTGCCAGCTCAAGGCCTGGAGGACGACGTCCTCGCCCTGTCCGGACGGACTGGCCGCGTGGAAGAGATGGCCGAAGAGGAAGTAAAGCGAGGCGGTACCACCCTGGCTCTCCAGGGCCAGGGCACCGGTCGCGCGCTCTGTCTGCATGGTCTGGAGCAGGGATGCCAGGTTCGATTCCTGCAGCGTGCCCTGAGTCTGCACAGGCCCTTCTCCGTGTGGGAATAAATGTGCCGCAAGGGCGGACTGAAAACCTGAGATCGGCCGTATAGTAACAACCCCGCACCCGATGCGCCGCTGAATTCCGACGGAGTTCCGGGGGCGCGCCGGGGCCGGGCCCTGGGGGGCCCTCCCCCAAACCGTCTAGACTGACGGCGTGGGCACACCTCCCATCCCGGTCCCCCGAGAGGCGCGGGTTGGCTGAACCGCCTGCATCGGAGTCGGTGGAGCACCCCGGCGAGGAGCGGTCCGCCTTCCCGTCCTACGAGGAGCTGTCCGCCGACGTGATCGAGGCCATCGATCAGGCCGGCCTCTTCATCGAGGACGTGCGGCACCACCTCGAGCCGTCCGTGGGCGAGCGCCGCTTCGAGTGCACCGTGCGGCTCTCTTCCGGGGAGCCCCCGTCGCGCTACCACGTCCACCTCAGCTTCGTCTGGGATGCGCTGCTCACCTACGTGGCCGCCTATGGTGCCGGAGCCGACTGCGACCTCTACCACGACGACGAGGAGGCCGAGGACTGCCCCCATCACCAGCTCCCTCCCCAGCCTTTCGTCGAGCTGGAGGCCGAGTTCATCCTGGGCGATGGAGGCTACGAGCTCCACGACGTCGCCGAGGTCTCCGCCTGGGTGGACACCGTTCAGGAGTTGCTGGCCAAGATCTTCCGCGACGAGGACCGCCCCTCCGTCCATGTCGGGATCGCCTCACTGGGGACGACCACCCTGGTCGAGAAGTTCACGGCGGAGCATTCCTGGCTCCTCGACTTCGAACGGCCACCCGACTTCGAGGGCATCGCGCATCAGGTGCAGAACGCCCTCCGCCTCATCCCCCAGCTCGCCGACCGCCTCCCCATCTGAGGCACGCCACGGCGACGTCCGGGTCGATCTCGGCGATGAGCCGGTGCCAGAAGGGGCGGTCGGGCAGCCCCGGATGGGGAACGGTGGGAGAGCTGGCGCTCACGACCTCGCCGTGGCGGCCCAGGAGGATGAGATCGGCGTCGGCGCGCCTCGGGCCCCAGCGGTAGGTCGGGCGGCGGCCGCAGCCCACCTCCGCCCCCAGGCAGACGTCCAGCCAGCGCTCGGCCGGCCAGGGCTCGGGACTGCGGGCCAGGAGCACCTGGTTGTGGAAGTCACCCTGGGCGATCACTCCGACGGGCCGGGTGAGGATCTCCCCGGACGCGCTCTCGACCCGGATTCCGGCGGCGACCAGGCCGGCCCGAAGGCAGGCGAGAGCGCGCCCGCGATGGCCGATGTTGCACCCGAGCGCGATCCAGGCCCAAGCGGACGCGGTTGGGCTGCCCCTCATCCGGTGGACCCGGGGGCCCGCGCCGATCGCACCGCCTCCGGGATCTCGCGCAGCACCGCGTCCGCAACGCGCAGACCGCGCCGGACCTCAGCGACATCGTGGACACGCACGATCTCCGCGCCGGCCGCCACGGCGAGGACGCAGAGCGCCAGCGTGCCCTCCAGGCGCAGCTCCGGCGGGGCTCCCCCGAGGACCAGACCGATCGTCGATTTCCTCGAGGCTCCGAGGAGCAGCGGGCGTCCGATGCCGTCCAGCTCCCCGAGGCGCCGGACCAGCTCCAGGTTCTGGCCCGGCGTCTTGCCGAAGCCGAAGCCCGGATCGACGACCACCCGATCCGCGCCGATGCCGTGACGCGCCGCGATCAGAAGCGACTCCCTCAGGCCTCGGCCCACCTCGGCGAGCAGCTCGCCCTCCGGGCTGCCNNGCCCGCGCCGGCGGCGATCGCGGCCCTCGCGACCTCGGCCTTGCGGGTGTCCACCGAGATCGGCACCGCCAGCCGCCCGGCCAGGGCCTCCAGAAGCGGCATCACCCGGCGCAACTCCGTGGCGGCGTCCACCGGATCGGAGCCGGGCCGGGTGGACTCGCCGCCGACGTCGATGAGGTCGGCGCCCTCCGCCACCAGCCGCTCGGCGAGGGCCACCGCCGCGGCGACGTCGCCGGCGAGCCCGTCGCCCGAGAAGGAGTCGGGAGTCGCGTTGACCACCCCCATGATCAGGGTCCGGGCCCCGAAACGGAGAGAGCGGTCTCCGCAGGGCAGCGGGGGTCGTGGCCGGCCGCCGGCCAGCGCCGCCGCGAGTGCCCCGCCGAGATCGTCGAGGGGCGGCCCCTCCCCGACCAGGCGAGCGGCCACTCCGGCGAGGCATCCGGGCGGGCCGGCCAGCACGGCTCGCCGTTCATCGGGCCCGATGACCATCCCGGCGCCCCCCGCCCGGGTGGCTTGCTCCAGTCCCGGGGCCTGCTCGGGGGCCAGCCCCTCGAGGGCGACCGCCTGGGCACCTGATTCGATGGCCAGGGCGGCATCGGCACCGAGTCCCAGAATGGCGCCGCGCAACGATGCGGGAGCACGTGCCATGAGCGGGCGGATGTTGTAGCGGAGTGCCGCCTCCGCGGCCGCGATCCCGCGGCTCACCGGCTGAACCTCGTGAAGTGTCGACACTCAGCCGAGTCTATGCCCGGCCCATCTGGGGTCTGTTTCATCGCCCCAGGGGATCCTTCCCGGTCGTCGCGTAGGCGGCGCACCGCTCGCGCGCCAGGGTCACCGCCGTGCCGCTGATGTCGGCGCCGACGAACGAGCAGCCGGCGGCGAGCGATGCGAGTGCCGAGCTCCCGCTCCCGGCGAACGGGTCGCACACCACCATCCCCGGCTCGACGCTCCCCATCAGCATCCTGGAGAAGAGCTCCACCGGCTTCTGGGTGGGATACGCGCCGCGGTGGATCCGCTTGATCCGCCAGACGTCACCCAGATCGCGTCGCGAGAGGCGACGGTTGCCCTTGCTCGCGAACACCACCAGCTCGTGCTGGCGGCGGAAGTAATGGCCCATGCCGATATTGACCTTGTCCCAGACGATCAGCCCCTTGACGTTGAAGTGCTCGCGCATCAGCGCGCCCAGGCTGAGCAGGGAGAAGGAGTCGAACATCACGTAGATGTGGCGATCGGGGCGGAGCACCCGATGGCACTCGCCGAGGAAACGGGAGAAGGTCGCGGGGTCGTCGCGAAACTCCTCGAACCAGTGAGTGTTCCCGGGCTCGCCGTAGTGGCCGACGATCCGCCCATGGCCAAACTGCATGTGCTCGTTCATCCCCGAGTAGGCGGGGTCCGTGACGATGCAGTCGATCGACTCGTTCGCGAGACCGGCTAGGAGGTCCAGGCAGTCGGCCACCTCGATCCGCCACGCCAGGGCGGCGCCCGGAACGTCTCGAGCCGCGAGGTCCATCGCCGGACGATTCAGCCCGGGGTGCCGTCCGAGGGGGGGTCGCCGGCCGGCTGCCCCGGCCCTCCCGTGCCGCCGCCGTCCTTGGGGGCTTCCGGCGGTTCCTCGCGCGGCAGCTGCCGCGGGCGGGGCCAGAGACCCTCGTCGGGCGGCGCCGGCCGATCGCCGGCGGGGGAGGGGCGGTCGTCGAAGGAGGTGGTCCCCGTGGCGGGGGCCCCCGGCGCACCCGGCCCGGCGAAACCGAGGCTGCGGAGGAGCTTCTCCAGCTCCTCGGGGCCGCCGAGGTCCTCCTGCACACGCTCGGCAAAACGAGAGAGGAGGTCGGAGAGCTGGGGGTCGCCGGTCAGCTTGTCCTGGAGGCCGCCGAGCTGGGAGAAGAGGTCCCGCATGGCCGCCTCCTGGGCGACCTGCATCAGCACCGGCTGGGAGGCCGCGGCGGCCACCGCCTGCGCCTGCTGGCGGACAACTTCGAAGCCCTTGCAGCTCAGGCAGGTGCCCTGGTGCTGGCAGCGGCAGAGCTGTGATTTGAGCTTGTCCAGCTCGCGGTGGATGCCCGAGAGGTCGACTCCCGGTTGCGGATCGGCCATGCGTCGATCCTACGCGCCACGGGACGCCGCGGCTCCGGGGCCGACGGGCAAGGACCACGCCGCCGCCCCGCCGGGCGCCGGCTCCAGCCGCCCCGCGGCAGGCCCCAACGCTGCGGGCGGCCCGGCCGCTACAGTCGGCCCATGGCCGAGGTCAACCGTCGCGCCCTGGTCACCGGGGTCACCGGCCAGGACGGTCCCTACCTCTGCGAGCTGCTCCTCGCGGAGGGGTACGAGGTTCACGGGCTGGTCATGCCGGGCGAGGTCGTGCCCCCCGAGGTCCCGGCAGCCGTCCAGCTCCGTGAGGGGCTCCTCACCGACAGCGCCTCGCTCGAGGCCGCCATCGCCGCGGCGCGGCCCCAGGAGATCTACAACCTGGCCGCCGCCACCTCGGTCGCAGCCTCCTTCGACGACCCGGTGGCGGTCGCCGACGTGACCGGGCTCGGGGCCCTCCGCCTGCTCGAGGCCGTCCGCGGCAGCGGGGCCCCGATCCGCCTGCTCCAGGCGTCGAGCTCCGAGATCTTCGGGGGGGCGATGACCTCGCCCCAGGATGAGACCACGCCGCTCTGCCCGATCTCCCCCTACGGCGTGGCCAAGGCCTTCGCCCACCAGACGGTCCAGCTCTACCGGCGCAGCCACGGGATCTTCGCCGCCACGGTCATCCTCTACAACCACGAGTCGCCGCGCCGGGGCCCCGGGTTCGTGACCCGCAAGATCACCACCGCCGCGGCCCGGATCTCCCGCGGACTGGAGGCCGAGCTGCGGCTCGGGAACCTGGACGTGGTGCGCGATTGGGGCTACGCCCCCGACTACGTCCGGGCCATGCACCTGGTCCTGCAGCAGGAGGCGGCGGACGACTACGTGGTGGCGACCGGCGAGACCCACAGCCTGCGCGAGCTGCTCAACATCGCCTTCTCCTCGGTCGGGCTCGACTGGCACCGGCACGTGGTCACCGACCCCGCGCTGCTCCGGCCCGCCGAGCCCGTCCGGCTCTGCGGGGACGCCACTCGGGCGCGGACACGCCTTGGCTGGGCTCCCACTCGTGACTTCGCGGCGGTCGTCCGCGAGATGGTGGCCGCCGATCTCGACAGGCTCGATCAGGCGGTTCCCCCTGCCGCGCCCGCCCCCGGCACGCCGGCCGCCCCGCGCCACGAGCCGCCGGGATGAGACGATCCGCGCCATGAGCAAATCTGCGCTGATCACCGGTATCACCGGCCAGGACGGCAGCTACCTGGCCGAGCATCTGGTCTCCCTGGGCTACGAGGTGCATGGGCTCATCCGCGGGCAGAACAATCCCCGTGCCGCCATCGTCCGGCGCATCGTCCCGGAGCTTCACCTGATCGAGGGCGACCTCCACGACCAGTCGTCGCTGATCAGTGCCCTCGAGGCCACCCATCCCGACGAGGTCTACAACCTGGGGGCGATCAGCTTCGTCGCCCTCTCCTTCAAGCAGGCGATCAACACCGGGGAGATCACCGGCCTGGGGGTCACCCGGATGCTCGATGCCATCCGGGTGGTCAACCCCAAGATCCGCTTCTACCAGGCGTCGAGCAGCGAGATGTTCGGCAAGGTGCGGGAGACGCCGCAGACCGAGCTGACCCCGTTCCACCCCCGCTCCCCGTACGGCGTGGCCAAGGTCTACGGCCACTACATCACCGTCAACTACCGGGAGAGCTACGGGATGTTCGCGGCGAGCGGCATCCTCTTCAACCACGAGTCGCCGCGGCGTGGACTCGAGTTCGTCACCCGCAAGATCACCGACGGCGTGGCCCGGATCAAGCTGGGGCTGGAGACCCAGCTTCGCCTCGGCAACATCGACTCCCAGCGCGATTGGGGATTCGCCGGCGACTACGTGCGGGCGATGCACCTGATGCTGCAGCAGGACGAGCCCGACGATTTCGTGGTCGCGACCGGGGAGACCCACTCGGTGCGCGAGCTGCTGGAGCTCGCATTTGGCCAGGTCGGGCTGCGCTGGCAGGACCACGTCGTGGTCGACGAGCGATTCCTCCGGCCCGCGGACGTCGCCATGCTGGTCGGCGACGCCGGCAAGGCCCGCCGCGTCCTCGGCTGGCAGTCCACCGTCTCCTTCCCCGAGCTGGTCGCGATGATGGTGGAGTCCGACCTCCGCGNNGGGGACGTGAGGGACGCCGCCTCGGCGCGCCGGAGGCGGGCGGTGAGGGCGACGCCCATGACCGCGCAGGAGACCGCGACGGCGATGCAGAACGAGAGCTCGACCCGGAGCAGCGTTCCCGGCAGGATCACGATGGCGAGGACCAGGGCCACGCTCCCGGAGACCCAGCCCGCGGTGGCTCCCCGGTACCCGCGCAGCGCGATGCACGCGTAGGCGAGGGCGAGGGCGGCCATCATCCCCTCGCTGCCGAGCGCGAGCAGGGCCAGGTCACCCCGCCCCAGGGGGCGGCTGCTGTGGAAGACGATCTGGAGGATCGGCGGCCCGAGCAGGGCCATGCCCGCGACCGAGACCACGATGATCAGGGCGGCCAGGAGCAGGATGCGGCGGAGCAGCAGGCGGAATTCGTGGAATCGACCGGCGGCCGCGTCGGCCGAGAGCTTGGGCATCAGCGAGGCCTGGATCGCCTGGAAGAAGTAGAGGGGGATGCGGGCGACGATCAGCCCGTTGAGCACGCGCCCCGCCGCCGTCGGATCGCCGCCGCTGAAGAGGGCCTTGGTGGCGAGAGGAGCGACGTTCATCAGGGCCTGAGCCAGCAGCGATCCCGTGAGCAGCCAGCCGAGGGCGGCGGAGAGCTCGCTCCAGCGGGCGGGTGGTCCGGGGGCGGCGATGCCCCGCTGGCGTGGCAGCACGACCGCGAGGCCGATCAGGCAGGGAAGGCTGATGGCCAGACCGTAGGCACCCCCGTTGGTGACCCCGGCCTTGAGCAGCACCAGCGCCGCCGCGATCCGGACCGCCCCCTCGACCATGAGGATCGTGGCGTAGCCGCCGAACCGGCCCGCCCCGGCCAGCGTCCCCCGCGAGAGGTAGTAGACCGCGTAGACGGCCATGGCGACCAGGAACCCCAGCAGCATCAGGCCCTGGCCGTTGAAGAAGGTGCCCACCAGCGGGCTCTCGCCGGCGGCGGCCAGCACCATCACGCCGATGGCGATGCCGATCCCGAGCAGCAGGGCCCGCCGCACCACCGGCCCGGCCCCCAGCCCGGCCACCCG
>PLOF01000014.1 GCA_003142035.1 Candidatus Dormiibacterota bacterium | reverse complement strand
TGCGGATTTCGGGTGAAACCGATCACCCGTTTCGGTTGAATCCGACCACCTGTTTCGGCGGAATCCGACCAGGCATTTCGGTTGAATCCGATCACCTGTTTCGGTGAATCCGACCACCTGACGGAGCTGTCACCGGAGCGGCAGCGCGGTCAGGAACCTTCCCCTGTGCTCACCTCCTTCAGGAACGTCGGGTTGGTGGTATGCAGTCTGCCAGGCCCGGGCTCCGGAGGGCCAGCGGCCAGGTCATAAGGGTCGAGGGCGATGGTCATCGCGCCGTGGAGGGCCTCTCAGCGGCTCGCTGTCTGGCGGGCACCGCATCGACTGGAGCAGCTGAACCGTCTGAGGCGGTGAGCTGCGGCTCGGAGGGGTCGTGACGTCGTCGCAGCGAGTCGCCGTGGAGCTCGACGCGGTGGGCGTTGTGGAGCAGCCGGTCGAGGGTGGCGTCGGCGAGGGTGGGCTCCCCCAGGGCGTCGTGCCAGCCGGCGATGGGCAGTTGGCTGGTGACGATGGTGGAGCGGCGCTGGTTGCGGTCCTCGATGACCTCGAGCAGGTCAGCGGCCTGGTCGGTGGTGAGCGGCCGTAGCGCCAGATCGTCGAGGACCAGGACATCGACCTTGGCGAGGGCGACGAGCAGCCGTGACCAGCGCCCGTCCAGGCGGGCCAGGGCCAGGTCGGAGAGCAGCCGTGGCACCCGGTGATAGAGGGCGGTGCGGCCGGCACGAACGGCGGCCTGGGCCAGGGCGCAGGCAAGGAACGACTTCCCGCAGCCGGTGGGTCCGACGATGAGGACGTTCTGGTGCCCGTCCACCCACTGGGCGCCGGCCAAGCTGAGCACCTGAGAACGGTCGAGACCGCGCGGGTGGCGGAAGTCGATGTCCTCGACGCAAGCGGTGGAGCGGAGCTTAGCGGTCTTGAGGTTGCGCTCGACTCGGCGGTTGTCGCGGTCCTGGGCCTCGCGGTCGACGAGCAGCCCCAGCCGCTCCTCGAAGCTGAGCGCCTGGTACTCGGTGCCCTCCAGCTGCTCGCTGAGGGCCCGGGCCATGCCCATCAGGTTGAGGGTGTGGAGCTTGTCCAGGGTCGGGGTGATGAGCATGGTGAGCCTCCTCGTCACTGGTAGTAGGCGGGGCCGCGGACGTTGGCGTGCTGACCGTGGCCGTTGCTGCTGGGGGGCGGGAATGCGGGCTGGCGGTCCAGACCGGTGCGCAGGATGGAGTCGACGCTGCGGTAGCTGAAGGCCCCGATCGCCACCGCCCGGGCACACGCGGCCTCCAGCCGCTCGGGGCCGTAGCGCTTGCCCAGGCGCAGCACCCCCAGGCAGGAGCGGAAGCCCTGCTCGGGATGGGGCCGCGAGCGCAAGATGCCGGCCGCCAGCACCGCCGTCTGCGGGCCCGTCTGCTCCGCCCAGCGCTCAATCCGGCTCGGCGTCCACTCCAGGTGGCGGCGGTGGGAGGCGGGCATGTGCTCCGGCACGGTGGTGAAGTCGCCCCTCCGGAAACTGCGCGGATGGCTGGCCACCCGCCGGCCCCGCATGAACACCTCCACCGTCGACGCCGTCAGCCTCGCCTCGTACAGCTGACCGACGAGCTGGTACGGGACCGAGTAGTAGTGGTGGTCGACCTCGACGTGGTAATCGATGTTGACCTTGCCCCGCTTCCAGATCCCGTACTCATAGGGGCGCTCCGGCAACGGCCGCAGCGCCGGCTTGTCGAGCTCCTCGAAGAGGCTGCGCCGACACCCGTCCAGCTTCTTGAAGGGCCGGTCGTTGAGCCGCTGGAGGCGCTCGCGGATAGCGTCATTGAGCGCCACCCCGGAGAAGAAGGTCTGATGGCGGAGGGTGGCCAGAATCCAGCGCTCCACCATCAGGACTCCCTGCTCCACCTTGGCCTTGTCCCTCGGCTTGTGCGGCCGGGCCGGGATCACCGCGCAGCCGTAATGGGTCGCCATCTCCTCGTAGGTGCGGTTGAGCAGCGGCTCGTACCGATGGGCCTGGGTGACCGCGCTCTTCAGGTTGTCGGGGACCAGGATCTTCGGACAGCCACCCAGGAACTGGAAGCAGCGCACGTGGGCGGCGATCCACTGGGGCAGCCCCTGAGATGGCAGCGCCTCGGCGTAGGTGAAGTCGGAGGCGCCCAGCACCCCGACGAAGAGCTCCCACGGGTCCTCCACGCCGGTCTCGGGGTCGACCACCGGGATCGTCTCCCCGGCGAAGTCGAGGAACAGCTTCTCGCCGGCGCGGTGCTCCTGGCGGAGGACGAGGTCCAGGTGACGCGCCCACTCCCGGTAGTGGTGCACGAACTGGGTGTACTGGTGGCCGTCGGGATGGGTCTCCTTGTGCTCCATCCAGAGCAGCTGCAGGGTCACCGACGGCCGCCGCAGCTCGCGGTGGACCGCGGCCCAGTCCGGCATCGGCCGCTGGCTCTGGGGCGGGAAGTCGCCGCGGGTGAAGAGGCGCCGCTCCAGGTCGGCGTCGTCCATCCCGTCGGGAAGCGGCCAGCTCAGGCCGGCGGCCGCGATCCGGCCCAGGTAGTCGGCCACCGTCGTCGGTGGCACACCCGCTGCCCGGGCCACCTGACGTCGGCTCAGTCCCTCCCCCTGGCTGAGGCGGAGTACCTCTCGTATCTTGCGCATGGCGGATCGGGGTCGGGGCATCGGCACGCTCCTCGAACGTCTGGTGGACCGTCCGAGTGAGGGTGCCAGCCCTCCTCACCTCACGTCGCCGCCCGGCCCTCCCCCAGGTGGTCGGAAACCCCGAACTGGGTGGTCGGATTCCGCCGAAACAGGTGGTCGGATTCAACCGAACTGGGTGGTCGGATTCGCCGAACTCCGCAGTCTGCTCGCGCCGCAGGGTTCATGGGTGCGAGCGTTAGGAACGCTTTCTTGTATGACATGGACGCACGAGGGGCCGACTTCACCGAAGCCGACCTGTCAGGATCGATGTTGGGCCAGCATGGTCGTTCACCGAGCAACAGCCGTCCTGGGGTGCGGCTAGAGGCCGCGGTCTTCACCGTGGCAACTTTGCGGGAGACGGACCTTTCGGGAGTGGATCTGTCAAAGGTCCGCGGTCTGACCCGGGGGCAGGTAGGTGCGGCGATAAGCGACGAGGGCACGAGGTTTCCGCCCGGGATAAGCGCCTCGCAGGCCGCGCGGGGGGCCTGAGCAATCCGCAGCGATTGGAACTCAGGAACGGCGCTGTAGGGGTAGGCGGTTCTCACGCTCCTTGACTTGAACTGGCAACGAAAATCGGCCAAACGAGAGCCGGCACGCCAGTGGCGGCGCCGATCGCTGCAACCACATCCCGCCCATTCATGTTCGGCGTAGTCCTCCGGCTGACAGTCAACTCTCGGTGGCGAGCCCGGACAGAAACTCCGCGATTACTCGTTCCATCCCACGCAGGCCAGCATCGAGAGCGATCTGCTCGAGCCAGGTGACGGCCTGCTGATGACGTTCTTTGGGATCGCGAAGGTCAAGGGATGGGTCGGAATAGAGGTTGGCCCCGCCCGAGAATCCCGCATCCGGAATCAGGGAGAGCCCATGGGGGTCGAGTAGGTCGCCGACAAACGGTCCCGTGGCGAAGTAGAGCATGGTCGGTTGCCCCACGATTTCGCCATCCACTCCGGCAAGCTCGGCAAGGAGCTGGACGATCACGTCGTCAGTCAGGCTGCCGAGAAAACTGTCGAGGATCCCGAAGAGCTGAGACACTCCGAGACGCCAGGCGAGAGGCGCTGGAAACTGCGCAGCAGCGTAGGCGAGCCGGGCTCGGACGATTAGATCCAGGGTGAACGTGAGGTTCGAATTCGGCGATCCATACCGATCGGGGAGGTTGATCTCGGCGATAGCCTCGATCGGATGGGGCACTTCCTGCGAACCGCCGACGGCGCCGGACACCAGCCGCGCATGGCGAGCGCGGTTGAACCCTTCCCGACGGAAGAGGTTGAAGCCCGTTGCTCCCAGAGCACCGGACCACATACGAAGTTGCGCACCCGCAGACGAGTTGTCCAACGCTGATGCGAGCGCATCCACACGGCCATCAGCAAGCGGGCGCCAACTCCTGTGCTCCGCGACGGGAAGGACCAAGCCGCTTCGGATCATGAAGTCCGTAGGAATCGGCTCGGGCCACCCAGCGACCTGCACTGGTGGCGGCAGTCCCCGTTGACCGACGTAGCTCCCCGTCGTGGCCCGAGGCAAGGAGGACGCATCGGTGAAGAGCTCCCGCAGCCGGGAGCGATCGGCCTTGGCATTCCGGCCGGGTAGACGGATCGGGGCGCACCCCTTGATGAGGAGCGGGCGGGGAGCGCGCACCGGGTCGACCCTCAGAACGAGGATGTTTAGGGCGTCAGGCGCATCGGACAGAGGGAGCGCGATCAACTCGGGCACCCAGGGGGGCTCCAGAGAGTCGTGGCAGGCGTTGGCAATCTGAACGGCAACCTCACCAGGGACCCCAACCAAGCGATCGTCAAGGGCCTCATTGGCGACGCCAACAAGGATCAGGCCCCCGTAGGTGTTGGCCATAGCCGCCACGCTCTCGACGAGGCTGTGGGCAAACTCCCGTTTGTACTCGACGGTCAAGGTCTCGGTGGGCGTGCTTTGTACGAGGCCACGAACCCGCTCCAGGCTGAAGTCGGGTGCCGGGGTCGCAAAGAGCGACGTCGGGGTCGTCATGCGCTGTCTG
>PLOF01000088.1:1201-2868 GCA_003142035.1 Candidatus Dormiibacterota bacterium | reverse complement strand
GCCTTGGCCACCTCGGCGGGTCGCTGCACGGGGAGATCGTGGCCGCCGTCCACCCACGCCATCTGCGCACGCGAGCCCAGCACGTCCTGGGCCCGCTGCAGAGCCCGGGCCTTCTCCTCGGTGGGCCAGGGGCCACCGAGGGCCGGCACGAAGAGCACCGGACACTCGATCCTCGCCATCAGGTCGAAGGAGTCCAGCTCGTACAGGTGGCGGGCGATCTCCATGTGCTGGGTCATCGGCAGCCGGGGCCGCACCGTACCGTCCCCCACCGCCTCGAAGTTGCCGAGCAGGATCTCCGCCGCCGCTGAGGGATCCGAGCCCTCCGCGAGCGGTCCGCTCTTTGCCCACTCCCGCACCGCGTCCTCGGTGATGCCGGCGATCCGGGGCGGGCGGAGGCGCTCCTCGGCCTCGGCCCAGGTCGGGAAGTGCTCCCTCATCGACCCGGCGCCGCCGTCGACACAGACGCAGCCGAGGACCCGTTCGGGGAGGGCGGCTGCGAACCAGAGCGCGACCGACGCCCCCCAGCTGTGGCCGGCCACGATCACCCGCTCCAGGCCCGCCGCATCGCAGAGACCGCGCAGGTCCTCGACCACCTCGGCGAAGGAATACCCCGTCTCGGGACGGTCCGAGCGGCCGTGGCCGCGCAGATCGGGGGCGAGCACTCGCCACCGGGGGCTGAGCCGGGCCGCCACCAGGTCCCACCAGCGGGCGTTGCTCGCCAGCCCGTGGAGGGCGAGGATCGGCGGGCTGCCGCCCGGGTGTTCGCGCACCGAAAGGTGCTGGGTGCCGCAGTCGACCAGATACTCGCGCACGTCGGCCATTCTGGCATCCACGCGCTTTTCGGGGCCGACGCGGAGTGGGGAGGCGGCTACCCGTAGATGGTGACGGCGCCGGAGCCGGGGAACATGCCCGACGCGAACGCGCGCATGTCACTCGCCATGGCCTGAGCCGGGGCTCCCGCCGGCGCATAGAAGATGACCGCCGTGGCGGCTGAATTGGCGTCTTCCCCAATCTTCCAGACCGCCACCTTGACGTAGCCCTGGGGGACCAGGAAGTTGAAGGTCGGCGAGTAGAGGGCGACGGCCGCCACGTGGTCCTCCCGGGCGAGCACGGTCGTGTGCGCGGAGTTGTACTCGCCGTCGTACTGGAGGCGCAGCACCGAGACACTGGCCAGCGCCCAGGCATCGAGGAGGCCACCCCGGTGCTCCCAGGTCACTCGCCCGATGTCGTTGACCATCACCGTCCGTCCGTCGTAGTAGCGGGCCAGGAAGCCGGCCATCTGCTGCTGCACCTGGGTCTGGACCAGCGCCTCCGAGGGGGCGTTCACCATGTAATCGAACTTGCCGACCGGCAGCACCACCACCAGCAGCACCAGCGCCAGCACCAGGTGCTCGCGGACCGGCGCCCATTGGATCCGCGGGAGGGTGCGGAGCGTGAGCCAGATCCCGACGATCACCAGGTACGCCTGGTAGCGGTCGTTCCACCCGAACTGGCCGTAGCTGGCGTGGAGGAGGGTCCCGATCACCCAGGCCGCCCAGAGCGGCCGCAGCACTGGGCCACGGACCGCCATGACGATCCCAAAGCCGAGGAGGACGATCAGGAAGGGGTCGAGCCCCAGGTTGGCACTGATCGCGGACCAGGTCGGCACCAGCGTCTGGAGCAGGCTC
>PLOF01000088.1:0-1189 GCA_003142035.1 Candidatus Dormiibacterota bacterium | reverse complement strand
CACCAGGGCGAGAGCGCAGCCGGCGCTCAGGAAGAGGGTCTCGAAGCGGATGGCGCTGCCGAGCAGGCTGAAGAGCGCGTACAGGAGCACCCGGCGAGCGGTGACGCCGTCCCGGATCAGCCATTCGAAGGCGATCAGCAGTCCGAGGATCAGTGCCGTCTGCACGGTGTGCTCCATGCCGAGGACGATCAGCTCGGGCAGGAAGAGCACGCTCGGCAGCAGCATCACCGCGAGGTAGCGCACCGGTGAGTTGCTGCCCCGGCGGAGCACCACCAACTCCTGGCGGCTCGTCACCAGCCACACCACGACGAGCGCCGCCAGGCCGTTGATGATGAAGGGGAGCCACTCCGTCACCGCCGGCACGACCTTGATCAGGGCGGCCAGGAGCAGGATCCAGCCCGGCGACGAGTCCGCCGACTCCCAGTCTCCGGGGACCACGCCCCAGGTGCCCGTGGTCGCGAAGGTCCGCGCCATCGAGAGATGGATGTAGGCGTCGTCGATGATGTAGGTGAGGGTGCCGCGCGTCAGCACCACGATCGCGACCATCAGAGCGGCGGTGACGATCGCGAGCCCCGCGCAGGCGACCCAGAAGGTGCGACGCCGGTCGATCTCCTCCGGGGGGACCGCCAGCGTAGATGTGATTGCCATGACCTCGCCGTGCAAACCGCAGCGCGGCCATCTGGTGGGCCGGCGTGCCCCCGGTAATACCATCCGCCCAGGTCCCGTCCCGCCCGTCGTGACCGAATCGAGATACCACCTTGGCGAGTCGGTTGCCCGGGAGCCCGGCGGGGACATCTGCCGGCCCCTCGGGTAGGCTAGTGAGCATGCCCACACCCAAAGGTGCGCCCATCCTGCAATGGACGGAGGACTCGGCGGCCAACCGCCTGATCGCCGAGAACCCACTCGCACTGCTGATCGGGTTCTGCCTCGACCAGCAGTTCCCGATCGAGCAGGCGTTCCTTGGGCCGCTGCGGATGCGCGAGCGGCTCGGGACCCTCGACCCCGGGCGCCTGGCCGCCACCGACCCCGAGGTGTTTGCCGTCGTCTTTCGCACCCCGCCCGCGATTCACCGCTTTCCCCGCAGCATGGCCGAGCGCGCCCAGGGCATCTGTCGCATCGTCGCGGAGACCTACGGCGGCGACGCCTCCCGTCTGTGGCGGGAGGCCGGCACCGCCGCGGAGCTCCACCG
>PLOF01000106.1 GCA_003142035.1 Candidatus Dormiibacterota bacterium | reverse complement strand
CTCACCCTGTACTGCCGAGGCGCGGCGACCAACTCGCGCGATGGCACCTACACGGCCGGAACCAATAGCGCCGAAGGTACGCCCCCCCTTGCCGGCCAGAGCTGCAGCGTGAACATCGGCTATGAGGGTGCGCAGGTCCTGGGTCAGTCGTACCAGGAGTCGGAGTACCAGCCCGGCGCAGTCACGGTCTTCCCGTTCGCCTTCTGGACCGGGACCATCGATGCGGACATCGTCCCCGCATCGGGCTCCTTCGGTGACTTCTGGGGAAGTCTGACCGACACCGCGCCGGCGGTGCTCGGGGTTGACTGGGCCGCCGCCTCTCGGTACGGGCCGGCGGCACCTGGCGCTCACCCCAACTCGGGTCTTGCCACGGGGGGTCTGGTCATGTCGGGACTGGAGAACGAGACTCTCGAAGTCTCGCTCAGGACCGTGTCCGGTGACGCCGGCAAGTGGGAGCAGACGTCCAGCGGCGAGTGGCTGTGCGACGGGCCCAGGCTCAGCCTCACCGTCAGACCGGTGGCGGATACCGACACACCACCATCCAGCACCCCGCCTGCCGAGCAGGCCTGGACACTGCCAACACTGGAGCAAGCCATGGCCTCGACTGGCGTCACGGGGGGCCAGGTGCAGACCAGCGCCCCGGACAACTACGTGGTCTTCGCGCCAACGACCTTCTGGATCAGCCCGCAACCCCAAGGGCCTGACCTGCCCCCCTCAGTCATGAACGTCATGGGCGATCCCGATGCCGACGGCGAATCGATCGTCTTCACCTACTACCTCGACGTGACTCCGTCGGACACGATCAACTGGAACTTCGGAGACGGAACCATCGGCACGTCGCAAGCCGAGAGCTCGGGACCGGGGGAAGCGGGGGTCACCCACTACTACAAGCAGATCAGCGGTGAGGGGAGCGTTCCTGCCGCCGGCCCGACCGTGACAGCGACTCAGGACGTGACCGTCACCGCTTTCGTGGCCTGGATGGCCGAGGACGGGAACGCGTATTACGGCTGCGTCACCCCGGCTGGGGGAATCGGTGCGGTGAACGCGTATACGCAGGCCACGGCGGTGGCCGCCTGCAGCACGACTTACGCCAAGGCCCTTGTCGACACAGCGCTCCCTCCCAAGCCCGTCTACCAGGTCCGGGCGATCCCAGTGTCCTGAGATGCGAGGGGGGCAGGGACGACGACCCCGACCCCGGGGGCAGTCCACCGTGGAATTTGCCCTCGTGTTTGGCCTGTTTCTCGTGGCGCTGATGGCGATCCTCGACACATGGATCTGGACCATCGAGACCGATGCCGCGGACGCGTCCGTCGAGCAGGGCATCGGGGTGGCCATGTCTGCCGCGGGCTCTGCCACCAGCACCACTCCCGCACTCACTGATGTATACGCGAGCGTCCTTCCACTCCTCCAGCAGCCGATGCTCGGGACGAGCGTGGAGGACTGGTACGCGGCCAACCTCGCCGCTCTGCGCGGCGAGATCGGGCCGAATGCATGCCCAACGTCCGACCAGGTCGCCGACTACTTCGATGACCTCCACTCCGGCTATGACGGTGTGGGCCACGTGGTCGTCTGCGCAGTCAACGACGGCGCCGGCCATGTGACGGTCGCGATCACCGGCTACGCCCTTTCCATGGTCCCGCCCGGCGTCGGGCCTTTCAACTGGCGCGGTTGGGGGCTCCCGATCTCCGAGACGGCGTCCGTCAACGTGGGTACGTACTCGCCATGAGAACCGGACGCGGGCGGCGCAGTGGCCAGCGTGCACAAGCCGCCATCGAGATGGCCCTGGTGCTCCCCATCATGATCGTGATCGTCTGTGGCTTCGTGGGGATGATGCTCGAGTTGAGAGCCGAGAACGAATTCCAGACAGCGGTCGATCTCGCTGCCCAGGCCACGCTCGTGCCCCCACTCGGAGACCAGGCAGCAAGCGAGGCCGATTCCGCCTACGCCTTCTCGCACACCTTCAACCCGTACAGCAGCGAGAGCGGCTACCTCTCCGTCACGACCCCGGTCAACTGCGAAGGCCCGTACTTGGAGGGGGAGATCGACCTCAACGCTCAGGGCATCCCCGCGCCCGTGACCTGCACGGCCCAGGCGGACCTTGACTTCTCCAAGACGCCGATCAGCATCTTCTGGTTTTGGTCGATCAAGCTCAGCACCACCGCTGAGGCGTACCCATCCCAATACCGCCAATGCCAGACCACCTCGGGCTCTGCGAGCGCCTACCAATGCTGAGGCGGCACGCCAAGAGAGCTGGGGAGCGAGGCCAGATCCTGGTGATGTTCGCCTTCTCCATGCTGTTCCTCATCGTCGGAATGATCGCCGTGGCGGTCGATCTCTCGCAGCTGTACGAAACCAGAGTGCGCCTCCAGAATGCCGCGGAGCAGGCCTCGACGGCAGGTGCGAACCAGGTGAACTACGTCGCCGCCGAGAGGGGGCAGGCATCCCTCCTCCCCTCCTTCGCGTCTGCCTGCAGCGGCGCCGGAGACGCCTTCAGTGGAGTGGCGCGGTCGACGACGTGCACCAATCCCGAAGGCACCGACGAGGTGATCGCCACCGTCACGACCCAGGCCGCGGTGGCGATGCCGCTTCCGCTCTTGGGGGGGACCTTCACGATCACCACGACCTTCACCGCCGCCCCTGTGGTGGGCGGGCTCACCCCGGTGGGATAGACAGAGGAGGTCGGAGGCCAGGTCGCGCCCACACTTGCTTCGCGATCACGCGGCACCCTCGCCGGATGTCGGGCTGGGCCAGCACCTGCACGACCTCGCCGATGGTGAGGACGTGGCGGGGCGGCCGCCCGGGTCAGCCCGCCGTGGCGGCGATCGTCCTGTTGATCAGGGTCTTTGCCTGAACGAGCACCGGACGAACGTCCTCTCCGTGGATCGCCGCCAGCAGGACGTCGATGTCGGCTCCCTTGGTGACGAAGGCGGAGATCCCCGCCGCCCTGATGGTGCGGATCACCAGGGCCTCGTCGAACGAGGAGTAGGCGACCAGCCGGATGTCGGGGCAGACCTCGCGCAGGCCGCGTGCTGCCGCCCACCCGCCGCCATCGGGCATGTTGACGTCGATCACGGCCACCTGAGGATGGGTCTGCTTCGCCAGCAGGACCGCGTCCGTGATGCGGCTGGCCGTGCCCACGACGGTCAGCGTGTCATCGGTCTCAATGATCTCCCTCACCGACTCCAGCATCACCGCATGGTCGTCGAGGAGGAGGACGGTCAGGTTTCCAGGCGCCTCCCGGGAACCGGGGCCTGAGGCCACGAAATCGGGGTGTTCAGTCACGTCAGCGCTCCCTCTACGGGTGGTGATGACCTCATGGTGATTCGGTCATGCCGCGCCGGCCAGATTCTGATTCGCCATATTCGGATGGGCCACCTGCACCAGAGAATCCTGAGGCTCCTGCATCTGGTCCCGCCGCCGCGGGCTGCCTAGCCTCGAAGAGTGCCCACCACTACGCCTCGAAGTCCTCGAATCGTGCGCAAGCGCAGCTTCGCGTGGCTGGTTGTGGCCGCCTTCGCCTTCACGGCGTTCAGCGCCGTCTGGATCGGCCTCCACCCCGGCCGCAACCGGCCGGCGGTGGCCCTCGACGACATCTCCGAGACGCTGGCGCCGCTCGGGGCGGCCATCTTCTGCTTCCTCGCCGCGCGGCGCCGGACCACCACGGCGCGCTCGACATGGGTGCTGATCGGCCTCTCGGCCCTGAGCTGGGGACTGGGGCAGGCGGACTGGACGGTTCGAGAGGTGATCCTGAACCAGAACCCCGCGAGCCTTTTCCCCTCCTGGCCGGACGTCGGCTACGTGGCCTCCATCCCACTCGGAATCGCGGGATTGATCGCGCTCCCCGCCTTCCGGGGGGCCGGCACCCGCATCTCACTGATCCTCGATGGTCTGCTGATGGCAGGTGGGGCTCTCTTCGTCAGCTGGGCGACCATCCTGGGGCCCATTTACACCGATTCCGCGACCGGGTTTGAGCAGAAGTTCCTCAGCCTGACCTACCCGCTCAGCGACGTCTTCCTGGGGACGATCGTGATCCTGGCCCTCTCCCGCATGGCGCCCGCGGGCCGGCGACCTTTCGCTTACCTGGGCGCGGGAGTACTTTTCACCGCCGTTGCCGACAGCACCTTCGCGTATCTCACGACGGTGCACAACTTCAACACTTCGAACCCGGCGGACATGGGCTGGACGCTGGGGTACATCCTGATCGGCTTGGGCGCGCTACGGGCGATGACCCCGGCGGACGGTCCCACCGAGCGCACCGTTCAGAACACCCGCTGGCGGATGGTGCTCCCCTACGTCCCGATGCTCGCCGCCGGCATGGTGGCCGTCTGGCGCGGGCCGCGGGGCTTCGGGCTCGACGCCTTCATGCTCTGGGACAGCTTCGGCATCGTGACGATCGTCCTTTTGCGCCAATACATCCTCGTGCGCAACACTCAGGCGCTCGGTCTCCAGCTGCAACAGCAGAATCGGCAGCTCGATCATCTGGTAGAAGAGCGCACTCGCGAGCTCGACCGCAGCCTGGATGGGTTGCGCGAGGCCAATTATCGGAGGAAGGGGCTTCTGTTACGCCTGGTGACCCTGCAGGACGAGGAGCGCCGCCGGCTTTCCGGCATCATCCACGACGACATGCTGCAGTGGATGGCGGTGGGGCACACCCGCCTCCAGATCGCACGGCATGGCGTCGCCGACCCCAAGCAGGCGTCGTCGCTGGATCGCGCCGCTGACGCGGTCCAGGCGTCCATTACGCGCATGCGCACGCTGATGTCAGAGCTGCATCCGCAGGTCGTGGAGCGCGGTTTCACCACGGCCCTGGGTCAGTATCTCGAGCAGGTCGAGAACGACGGTGATCTCCACTGCGTCCTCGATGGCAGCTTTGCGCACGAGCCCACCGGGACGGTCGCCACCACCCTCTACCGGATCACCTGCGAGGCGGTCGTCAACGCGCGCAAGCACGCCACCGGCTCCACCGTCACCGTGGAGCTGCGCGACCGCGACGGTGGCTACGCCGTAAGCGTCCGCGACGACGGGCCCGGGTTTGTCCCGGAGGGAACGGGCTACTCGCCCGCCGGCCACGTCGGGCTCAGCTCGATGCGGGAGCGCAGCGAGGCCCTCGGCGGATCGTGGTCGCTCGAGAGCCGGCCCGGCGCCGGAACCAAGGTGAGGTGCTGGGTGCCCCGTCAGGACGCCGAGGCCCCGGCGCTCGCGGTGGTGTCCGATGCCGAGCTCGCGGCGGTCGTCGAGGACCTTGGCGGCCAGGGGCCGCCCCCCGAGCAGCCCCTGGCCGCCATGGAGCAGCTCGCCAGCTCTGCCGCACCCGCCTCTCTTGCGGTCGGGCCCGCGCGTTAGACCAGCCGGAGCACTCACCACCCCTCCCCGGCCGGACCAAGCACCTCACCCTCCCCCGACCACTCGGCGCAAAAGGATCGACAACATGCACCTCGGCGCTTCAGCCGGCCAGACGGAACAGCCTCCGGTGGAGCACGTCGACGAACCCCTCGTGCTCGGGCTTCATGAGCACGCTGCGCAGGATGCGGACGGTGCCACTCTCCGTCTCGATGTCGGGATGGCGACGGTGGAGGCTCTCGGCGGTGACACGCGCCACGCTGAGGTAGACGGGGTCCTCGGCTGCCATCGCCCGCTCGAAGAGGCTTTGGCTGGCGGCGTCGACGCCGGCCCCCGTCATTCCCTCCTTCCACGGGAAGTGGGCGACGATGTCCAGCTCGGGTTCCTGGTACAGCCGCAGGTGCTCCGACCCGCCGATCAGTCGGGAAAAGCTGACCGCGGCCCGGCGGCAGGCCCCCAGGATCGCGCCCAGCCCGTCCGGGGTGAGAGGGAAGAGTTGGAGGGTCGTCCACAGTGCCGCGGCGGCGGCCCCGGCACGGGAGCACTCCAGCGAGATCTCGCCGAGGTGCAGCTCCGAGGAGCTGAAGTAGGTGTAAGGGGAGTCGTGGACGTAGAAGCGGCCCACCGATGGGTCGCGGAAGAGCACGCAGCCGCAGCCGTAGGGCTGGAGCCCGTGCTTGTGCGGATCCACGACCACCGAGTCGCACAGGGCGATGGCGCGGAACGGCGCGGCGGGGATGCCACCCGAACCCTCCCATCCGAGGATGGTGTAGAAGCCGCCGTAGGCGGCGTCGACGTGGAGCCGCACCCCGTATCGCTCGCGCAGCGAGAGCGCCTCGTCGATCGGGTCGACCGCCCCCAGCGCGGTGGTCCCGGCGGTCAGAACCAGGGTGCCGATGGTGTCGGTCTGCAGCAGGTGCTCCAGGGCGGCGAGGTCCATCCGCCCCCGGGAATCGGCGGGCACCCGGACCCCGCGGATGCCGAGCAGCCGGCACATCCGCTCGTGGGTGTAGTGGGCCTCCTCGCTGAAGGCGACGGCGGCATCCGGTCTCAGCTCCCGGGCGACGAAGAGGGCCTCCAGGTTGGCGATGGTTCCGCTCGAGGTCAGGTGCCCGAGGAAGTCGGCGGGGTAGTGGAACATCGCGGCAATGGCGGCCACCGCCTCCCGCTCCAGCGCGGCGGTCGCCGGCCCCCCGTCGAGGGCATGATTGTTTGGATTGATGAGCATCGCCATCAGATAGGCGGCAGCCGCCGCCGGATGGGGCGGCGCGAGCATCTGGCCGGCGTAGCTCGGGTGGAAGAAGGGGTAGTTGTCCCCCAGCCGCCGGCCCAGCTCCTCCAGCACCAGCTGCGCCCGCTCCGGGGTGACGGCCGTCGAGGGGTGGGAGGTGACGGCGGGCCAGCCGGCCTCCCAGCGCCGCACCGTCTCGACGGCCTGCAGGCTGGCGGCGTCGAGGTCCATCGACGGGATTCTATCGGGGCCCGGCAGGGACACCCCTGGCGGGGGGGTCCGAGACGCCCCGGGTTGGTCGTTTTCGGCAAGATGCTATAGTGCATAATGCAATATGTCACAGCGCCTAATGAGACCGCCGCAGGGGACCATCGCCCTGACCGCGCTCGCCATGCTCACCGAGCAGCCCCTCCATCCCTATGAGATGCAGCGGCTCATGCACGACCGGCGTAAGGACTATGCCGAGGGCAAGATGCGCGCCCTCTACCGGGCCATCGACGAGCTCCAGGCCGCCGGCTGGATCGAGCCCGCGGAGACGACTCGAGAGGGCCGTCGCCCGGAGCGGACCGTGTACCGGGTCACCGCCGACGGGCACGAGGCGCTCGAGGACTGGCTCCAGGACATCCTGGAGAAGCCGGCCCGCGAGCACCTGGTGTTCACCGCCGCGGTGGGCCTCCTCGCCTACCTTCCCCAGGACCGCGCCATGGACGCGCTCCAGCACCGGATCGTCGAGCTCCGCGCCGAGCTGGCCGCTCGCGGCGAAGCCTCCGCCGCCCTGGATCAGGAGATGCACCTCCCTCGGGTGGTCCTGCTCGAGGACGAGCACGAGCGGGTGCTCCGGGAGGCCGAGCTGCGCTGGGTCGTCTCGCTCCTGGACGACATGCGGGCCGGCCGTCTGGCCTGGGACCGCGAGAGCCTGAGCGCCCATTTCGAAGCCATGCACGATCATGAGATGGCCCGGCGGCGACGCCACCGCGGGCCGGTCTCCGACTCCGAGCAGCCATAACCGTCCAGAGGGAGAGCCCACCGATGATCCACACGAAAGCCCTGCGCCGTACCTTCAAAGGCAGAAGGGGGGCGGTCGAGGCGGTTGCCGGCGTCGACCTGGACGTCGAGGGAGGCCAGACCTTCGGCTTCCTGGGGCCCAACGGGGCCGGCAAGACGACCACCCTCCGGATGCTCTCCACCCTCCTGCCGGTCACGAGCGGCGAGGCGACGATCGCCGGCTGCGACCTCCGCCACGAGCCCGCCAAGGTGCGCCAACGGATCGGCTATGTGAGCCAGGAGGGGAGCAGCTATTCCGAGGTGACCGGTCGCCGGGAGCTGGCCATTCAGGGTCGCCTCTACGGGATGAGCCGGGCGGTGGCCGACAAGCGGGCGGCGGAGCTGCTCGAGACCCTGGAGCTCACCGACTGCGGCGACCGCAAGACCAAGACCTACTCCGGCGGCCAGAAGCGGCGCCTCGACGTGGGCATCGGGCTCATGCACCTGCCCGACCTCCTCTTCCTGGACGAGCCGACCACCGGTCTCGATCCCCAGAGCCGGGCCCGGATGTGGGATGAGGTACGCAGGCTGCGCCAATCAGGCACCACCGTCTTCCTCACCACCCATTACCTGGAGGAGGCCGACGCGCTCTGCGACCGCATCGCCATCATCGACCACGGCAAGATCGTCGCCGAGGGCACGCCCGAGGAGCTCAAGCGCGAGGTTGCCGGCGACATCGTGCTGGTGGGTCCGGAGGGCCCGACCGACAAGGCGCGCGACGTCCTCAAGGGGCAGGACTTCATCCGGGAGCTGACCGAGGAGGATGGTGATCTCCGCCTCTACGTCGATGCCGGCGAGACCGCGCTGCCCCAGATCATCCGGCTGCTCGACGGTGCGGGCGTGACCCTGACCACCCTCTCGCTGCATCGTCCCTCGCTGGACGACGTCTTTTTCCACAAGACCGGGCGCTCGCTCCGCGAGACGGCGCCATGACCGAGGCGTTTGCGTTCCAGATGGAGTACAGATTGTGAAGCTGCTGCGCGACACCTGGCTGATGTTTGTCCGCTACTTCCGAATCTTCATCGGCAATCCGGCGTGGGTGATCATCGGGGTCATCCAGCCTGTCCTGTACCTGCTCCTCTTCGCCCCCCTGCTCAAGTCGCTGGTGCACATCCCGGGTTTTCCGCCGGGTGGCGCCTACAACGTCTTCGTGCCCGGCCTGCTGATCCAGCTCGGCCTCTTCGGCGCGAGCGGCGTCGGCTTCGGCCTGATCGACGAGTTGCGCTCGGGGGTGATCGAGCGCTTCCGCGTCACCCCGGTCAGCCGCCTGGCGCTGCTGCTCGGCCGCGCCGGCCGTGACCTCCTCACCCTCCTCATCCAGTCGCTGATCCTGCTGCTGCTGGCCATCCCCTTTGGCCTCAAGCCGACCCTCGTCGGCGTGGTGGTGATGCTCGGCCTGGTGGCCCTCATCGGGCTGGGGATGTCCTCCCTCGCCTATGCGGCAGCGCTCACCCTCAAGGACGAGAACTCATACGCGCCGCTCGTCTTCACGCTCTCGCTCCCCCTGCTGCTCCTGAGCGGCGTCCTGCTGCCCCTGCAGCTGGCACCCCAGTGGCTCCAGGACATCGGCAAGGCCAATCCGCTCTCTTACGCCGTCACCGCCGCCCGCGACGTCTTCAACGGCAACGGCGGCTCCATCGACGTGTGGAAGGGGCTGGCGATCATGGCGGCGCTCGCCATCGTCGGCGTCGCGATCGGCGCCCGGAGGTTCTCCCGGGCTATCGC
>PLOF01000107.1 GCA_003142035.1 Candidatus Dormiibacterota bacterium | reverse complement strand
ACGTCGAGGAAGGACTGGAGGTTGTGGAACCGGTATCGAGCGCGCAGCGCCGCCGCGTCCTCATAGGGGAGGGGCAGCCGGTTGCGCTCGGCGACCTCCAGGGCGAGCTCCGGCTCGAGCGTGCCCTCGATGTGGAGGTGCAGCTCCGCCTTGGGGATCGGAACGGAGGGGCGATCAGCGATCCGGGGACAATACCGCTTCCACTAGGTCGCGTCCCCGAACGCGCGGGCGATGCAGTCCGTCCAGGCGTCGATCGCCCCCCAACCTCGTGCCGCCGGTATAGCCTGAGGTTTCGGGCCGGCCCGGTCGGACCTGAAAGCTTGCTGGAGGCGTGGCAGATGAAGGCTGTGGTGTACGACCACCTGGGCGCGGCCGCCGAGGTGCTGCGGGTCGTCGACATCCCCCGCCCTGAGCCGGGGCCCGGCGAGGTGCGCGTGCGGGTCAGCTTCTCCGGGGTCAATCCCACCGACTGGAAGTCCCGGAGCGGGGCCACCGCCAGGCAGTTCGACGAGTTCCAGGTCCCGCACCATGACGGTTCCGGGGTGATCGATGCCGTGGGACCGGGGGTCGACGAGGGTCGGGTGGGGCAGCGCGTCTGGGTCTGGATGGCCGCCGCCGGCAGCCGGTGGGGCACCGCCGCCGAGTGGACGGTGGTCTCCGACCAGCAGGCGGTGGCGCTGCCAGCGGGTGCGTCGCTGGAGCTGGGAGCCAGCCTTGGGGTCCCCGCGGTGACCGCTCACCGCTGCCTCTTCGCCGACGGCGACGTGGACGGGCGCACCGTCCTGGTGACGGGCGGCGCCGGCGCGGTCGGCCACTTCGCCATCCAGCTGGCCCGCCATGCGGGCGCGCGGGTGGTCACGACGGTCAGCGGCGCCGCCAAGGCGGAGCTGGCCCGGGCCGCCGGCGCCGACCTGGTGGTCAACTACCGGGAACCGGCCGTCCTGGAGCGGATCCGCGCCTTCACCGAGCGGGTGGACCGGGTGGTGGAGGTCAACCTGGCGGCCAATCTCGGCCTCGACCTCGGCCTTTCGGGCCCGGGCACGGTGATCTCGGTGTACGCGGCCGACACCGCCGATCCCGAGCTGCCGATCCGGGCCTGCATGGGCGCCAACGTCGTCCTCCGGTTCGTGCTCCTCTACGGCGTGCCCATCGCCGACCTTCTCCGCGGGGTGACCGCCGTCAGCGCCGCGCTGGAGGCGGGGGCGCTCACCGAGCTGCCGGTGCACCGCTTCCCCCTCGAGGAATGCGCCGCGGCCCACGAGGCGGTCCAGAGCGGAGCGGTGGGCAAGGTGCTGCTCAAGGTCGGCTGAGGCCCGCAAGGGCGCGTGCCCGGGACGTCAGGTTTCCGTAAGGAGGCATACCTGAAACTCCCATCAGATGCCCACACCACCCGACACGGCCATGGCCGTGCCTCCTGACGTGCTCGCGCCCAATTCCGCCGCAACCCGGCGGGCCCAGCGCGTCCCGCGTCGCTGGGCGCTGCGCCCCAGCGACGTGCTGCTGATCTTCGCCGCCAACGCCCTTCTCATCGTGGGGATGTGGGTTCGCCACGGGCAGTTCCCCAATCTGACCCACCCGGCGGCGGTGCTCACCGGCGCCGGTCAGCTGGCCGCCCTGCTGGGCACCTACTGCGCGCTGGTCCAGGTGGTGCTGATGTCGCGCAGCCCGTGGCTGGACGACCTCTTCGGGATCGATCGGATCACCGGCTGGCACCGCTGGCTCGGCTTCGCCACCGTCCTTCTGATCTGCGGCCATGTCGTCCTCACCACGGCCGGCTACGCGATGACCGATGGCCGCTCCTTCGCGACCCAGACCTGGGTCTTCCTCACCACCTACCCGTACATGCTGATGGCGTACGTCGCGGCGGCTCTCTTTGTGCTCGTCGCGGTGACCTCGGTGCGAGCCGCACGGCGTCGCGTCTCCCACCAGACCTGGCACTTCATCCACCTCTACATCTACCTGGCGATAGCGCTGGCCTTTGCTCATCAGCTGACGGCGGGCACCGACTTCGCCGGTGACCCGTGGGCGGTCGGGTACTGGGTGGCGCTCTACGTGGTCGCGGCTCTCTTGGTCATCGCCTTCCGGGTGGTGATCCCACTGCGGATGGCGCAGCGCCACCACCTGCGGGTCCATCACCTGGTGACCGAGTCGCCGAACGTCCTCTCGATCTACATCACCGGACGCGACCTCGACCAGCTGCCGATGCGCGCCGGCCAGTTCTTCAAATTCCGTTTCCTGACCCGCGAGCTGTGGTGGCGAGTCCACCCCTTCTCCCTCTCGGCCGCGCCCAACGGCAGATACCTCCGCATCACCGTCAAGCAGGTCGGTGACTTCACACGCTCGCTGAAGGGGCTGCGCCCCGGTACCCCGGTGCTGCTGGAGGGGCCGCACGGGATCTTCACCTCCATCCGGCGCAAACGGCCGCGGGCGCTGCTCATCGCCGGGGGGATCGGCATCACCCCGCTGCGAGCCCTCATCGAGGAGATGCCTCAGCGCAAGAATTCGATCGCCCTCCTCTACCGGGCCTCCTCCTGGAATGACGTCATCTTCAAGGAGGAGCTGGACCAGCTGGTCGCCGCTCGCGGGGGCGTCATCCACTACATCGTCGGGCGGCGGGGCAAGGACGTTCACCCGCAGCCGTTCGCCCCGCGCTTCCTGTCCGCATTCGTCCCCGACCTCAGAGATCGCGACGTCTTCGTCTGCGGGCCGCGGGAGATGATCGACGCCGTCATCACCAGTCTGCGCGCACTCCGCGTCCCCGCAGCTCAAGTCCACTGCGAACGCTTCGCGTTCCTCACCTGAGTACCCACTGCCATGCCTATCCGCGCCGCCGTCACCCTTGCCGCCACCGCGATCGGGGTCGTCCTGCTCTTCAGCTTCCGGACCCCGGCCGCGGCGCCGATCGCCACCCTGACCCCGTCCTCAATATCGTCGTCAACCTCGACACCCTCTCCCACCGCCACCCCCTCCGGCGCGCCGCCCTCGGGCGGTGCCTCGCCGGCCCCGACAGCGACGGCGACCGCCACGCCGACACCGGCGGCGAGCGGGCTCAAGTCGGGATCGTTCACCGGGCAGACCTACACGAACCCGTACGGGAACGTGCAGGTCCAGGTGGTGATCTCCGGCGGCAAGATCACCAGCGTCAAGACCATCCAATACCCCAACGGCCATCAGCAGTCCGTGTTCATCAACTCCCAGGCACTGCCGCTGCTCGAGCAGGAGGTCCTCAAGGCCCAGAGCGCGCAGATCAACATCGTCGGCGGCGCCACCTTCACCAGTCAGGGCTACGCCCAGTCGGTGCAGTCGGCGTTGGACGCTGCCCGTGCCTGATGCCGGCACGGCGCAGCAGCGGACCGTGCGGGTGGAGCCGGTGATGGGGACGATGGTCACCGTCGACGTTCGCGACCCCCACCCGATGCCGCCGGACGTCGAGGCTGCCGTCGAGACTGCGATCGCCTGGTTCCACCAGGTGGATGCCACCTTCAGCACCTACCGCGACGGTAGCGAGATCAGCCGCCTGGGACGCGGCGAGCTCCTGGAGCGCGAGAGCTCTCCCGAGGTTCGCGAGGTGCTCGGGCTCTGCGCCGAGGTAGAGCGCCGGAGTGGGGGCTGCTTCGACATCCACTGCGGGGGCCGGCTCGATCCCTCGGGCCTGGTCAAGGGCTGGTCGGTGCAGCGCGCCGCGGAACGGCTGCGGGCAGCCGGTGCGCGCAGCTTCTTCATCGGGGCGGGGGGGGACATCGTGACCCGGGGGGAGGCCGCCCCCGGCCAGCGCTGGAGGGTTGGCATCCGTCATCCCGAGCTCGCCGATCGGGTCGCCGCGGTGCTCGAGACGGGTGACCTCGCGGTCGCCACCAGCGGCGCCTACGAGCGCGGCGAGCACATCCTCGACCCGCGCACAGGGCGGGCTCCCGAGGAGCTGCTCAGCATGACGGTGGTCGGCCCCAGCCTCACCTACGCCGATGCCTTCGCCACCGCGGCGTTCGTGATGGGTGAGCAGGGACTGCCCTGGGTCGCGGGGATCGACGGATACGAGGGGCTCGGGATCACGCGCGACCGCAGGACGGTGTGGACGTCGGGGATGGCCGCGCTGCTGGTGCGCGACATTGCGCCGGCAATGTGACATCGGGCCCCCCGGTTCCCCACAGGGGGGCGACGGGGACCGCGTCACATCGCATGCACTTCGCCGCGACTGGCGCGTTAAGGGACGCCCGCCTATACTCGGCTGACGGTACCAGGGGCTCCCTCGCTCGGGAGCGGTGACCGCGGTCCCCGCTCCTCGTCTTGTCGCCCCTGCGGTGGCGCGGCAGATGCGAGGGAAGTGGGAGCGCTCACGACGATGTCCAGCAGGACTCCGCCGGCGGATCGGTCCTGATGTCCACCCGCAGGCAGGTGGTCTTCCTCGCGCTCTGGACGGTCTTCCTCGCCGTGGTGGTGCTCGTCTACGTGCAGGTTCGGGACCAGCCGCCGTCACCGCCCCAGGCCAGCCTGGGAACGCTGACGCAGGCGGTGCTCAACACCGAGAGCGGGACCGGAGCGCCCCAGGATCGGATCTCCCTCGCCGCGGCCCACCAGGCGATCGTCTCCCCCGACCAGGTGACCTGGTGGGACGCCGCCGGGGGTGAGCACCTGACACCGAACGCGGAACAGGGCGCGGTCGAGAACATCTTCACCAGCAACCACTACACGAACTTCACGCCCGAGGGAGGCGTGCCCCTCACCACCCTGCTCCTGGTGCTGGTGCCGACGCTCATCATCGTGATGGTCATCGTCATCCTCTACTGGCGCCAGGGCGCGGGTGGGCCGGTGGGACTGCTGCGCTCCCGGACCAAGGCGGTCGGGGGTGACCAGCCGCTCAACACCTTCGCCGATGTCGCGGGATGCGACGACGCCAAGCTGGAGATGGGAGAGCTGGTCGCCTTCCTCCGAGACCCCGACCGCTACCGCGACCTGGGAGCGCGGGTGCCCAAGGGAGTGCTCCTCGTCGGGCCGCCGGGCACCGGCAAGACCCTGCTGGCCCGGGCGGTGGCGGGCGAGGCGGACTGCGCCTTCCTCTCCGTCTCCGGGTCGGAGTTCGTGGAGATGTTCGTGGGGGTCGGCGCGGCGCGGGTGCGCGACCTCTTCAAGAAGGCGAGGAAGTCCGCCCCGTGCATCGTCTTCGTGGACGAGATCGACGCTGTGGGCCGGCGCCGAGGCGGCGCCGGAGTCAACCTCGGCCACGAGGAGCGCGAGCAGACACTCAACCAGCTGCTGGTCGAGCTGGACGGCTTTGACCAGGGGGCGCGGATCGTCGTCATCGGCGCCACCAACCGCGCCGACGTGCTCGACGAGGCGCTGCTCCGACCCGGGAGGTTTGACCGTCAGGTGACCGTCGACCCGCCGGACGTCACCGGTCGCGAGGCGATCCTCAACGTCCACGCCCGCTGCAAGCCGCTCGCGGCGGACGCCGACCTCTCGCTCCTGGCCCGGCGGACTCCGGGCCTCACCGGGGCCGACCTGGCCAACCTGATCAACGAGGCGGCGCTCCTCTCCGCCCGCGAGCAGCTGCCGGTGATCGGCATGGCGCAGTTGGAGGCGGCCGTCGACCGGGTGCTCTCCGGGCCCGAGCGTCGGGGCCGTCTGCTCAGCCTGGACGAGCGGCGCACCATCGCCTACCACGAGATGGGGCACGCCCTCGTCCTCACCTCCCTGCCCGGGACCGACCCGGTCCGCCGGGTCAGCATCGTCGGCCGGGGACGATCGCTGGGCTGGACCCTCACCGTGCCCGAGGGCGACCGGGCGCTCGGCTCCAAGTCGCAGCTCCGCAACCGCCTCGCCGGCCTGCTCGGGGGGCGGGTCGCCGAGGAGCTCGTCCTCGGTCAGGAGGACATCACGACCGGGGGCGCGGACGACCTCCTCAAGGCGACCCAGCTGGCCCACCAGATGGTCACCGAGCTGGGGATGTCGGAGCTGGGCGTCCGCGTGGTCGAGGTCGGCGAGATGGGGTTGGTCCGCACCCATTCGGATGAATTGGGACGCCGGGTCGACGACGAGGTCGACCGGCTCCTCGACGAGGCGCTGGGCCGGGCCCGGGCGATCCTCGCGGCCCGCAGGGAGCTGCTCGACGCCCTGGCGGCGCGGCTGTTGGAGGTCGAGACGATGGGCGCGGCCGAGCTCGCCGCGATGGTCTCCGCGCACGCCATCGTGGAGCTGCACGGGGTGGTCATGCCGCGGGCGGCGGCGCAGGCCTCCGCGGAGCCGGTGGCCGTCTCGGCCCACCCCGTGATCGCGGCAGCCCGCCGGCCCGCGGGCTCCGGGGCGCGGCGGGGGACCGGGGCCGCAACCGTCCCCCCACCGTGGCTGCGGACGCTGCTGCGCGCGGTTGCGGGGACCCGAGGGGGGCGGCCGCGGCCCGGCGGGCTGTCCGGGTAGGGGCTCGTCCAGCAGGCGAGGCCGGCCACCGCGGCTTGACACCCTCTTGACGAATCATCAACATGTGGTGTCAGCCGCCGGTAAGAACCACTACATCTTGACTCCGGTTGGCGCCTTCTCCTTCGCTGAGGCCCGTCCCCCCTGGGGTCGGGCCTCTCCTTGTGCAGGGTTCGAGGAGCACCTCAGAGCTGGCAGGGTTCTTCACCACCCTGCCGGGCTGCGCCTCCGTCTCGGGAAGGCGCGCATGCCTCGATGTCAGCGCATCCAGACCGGTGCGGAGCCGTCCAGGTCGAGGTCGGACGTGACCTGCTTCGCGTGCGGCGCCAGCGACGTCGCGGCGCCCTTGACGTACCAGAGCTCAAAGTAGCTGTCCCCCGCCTCGGGGGCGAGGTAGATCAGGTCGGTACCGTCCGGCGACCAGGCGGGGGACGCCGCCATGGTGCCGGTGACGATGCGATCGAGGGGCCCCAGGGTGCCGGTCGCCGCATCGAAGCTCGCCACCACCAGGTCGGACTCCGTGCTGCTCGGCGCCCCGTTCACGATCGGGGTGCAGATCATGGCGATTTCCGTCTGGTCGGGGTTGAGGGCGGGCTGGGCGCAGTCGTCCTGCGGCTGGGTCAGCGCTGCGCCGTCCGAGCCCGCCGAGTTGTAGAGGGGCTTGGGGTCGAGCCGGACCTGGCTCACCTCGCTGCCCGCGACGGCGCCCGCGAGCGGCGTGCTCAGCTGTCCGGTGTCACCGTAGGCGTCCTCGTAGTCCACGTAGAGGAAGCCCCCATCGTTGAGCGGCACCGGGCTGACGTCGCCCCCGGTGTAGTAGTTGGCCCAGCTCTCCTGGCTGATGCCAGCGCTGTGCACCACGGCGCTGCGGTTGATCGTGGTTCCCAGGGTCGTCTCCCAGATCGAGAGGTCCACCTGATAGCAGCATTCCGCCGGGTCGTCGACATTCCCCTTCGGATAGTCGTAGCTGAAGTAGAGGGTGTTGTCGGGCCCGACCGCCGGGTAGTAGATCCAGTCGTCGTTGCCGAGCGCGGTTGCGGTCACCTGGCCGGAGTCGTGGCTGAGCTGTGCCTCGACGGCACCCGTCAGACTGAGCTCGTAGAGGTCGGAGTAGTAGTTGGCGGTGACCTTGACCGCGAGCAGGCCGGCGCCGCCGGGAAGGAGCACCGGCTGGGTCCACCCCTGGCCCCGCTTCTGGAGCTGGCTGATATCGGTCCCGGTGAGGGAGTAGAGGCCTCCTCCGTCGGCGAAGTAGACGGTACCCGGAAGGCTGAGCTGAGAAGCCACGTGGACCTGGGTCGGGTCACTGGCCGCCGCGAAGGCGGCGACGTCGTGGCTCGCCAAAAAGCGGTTGACCCCGACACCGAAGGCGGCCATCAGGGCCAGCAGCACGACCCAGGTGAGGAGCTTGCGGGAGCGGCTCACGTTGCCGGGAAGTACTGGTGGACAAGCGAGAGGATGGCGCCCATATCCGGTGCCTCGACATCCTCGCCGTTCACCGTACTGTCGCTGAAGTCGACGTCGGGAGTGAGGAAGACGTGCTGGATGCTCCCCGATTCGATGTCCTTGCCCAGGCCGAGCAGCAGCGGGAACTGGGTGAGCGGAACGTCGGTGAGCACCTGACCGCTCAGCGCCGAGGCGATGTTGTTGATGTCGCCGATGGTGAGCTGGGAGAGCTTCTGGCGGAGGGCGACCAGGACCTGCTGCTGGCGCACGGTGCGACCGAGATCCTCGGAGAGGTCGTCGTGCCGCGAGCGCACATACTCGAGCGCCTCCACGCCGTCCATGTGCTGGGCGCCGGGGAGGACGGCCACACGGTCGGCGGCGAACGGGTTGGTGCTGCCGGCGACGTCGTAAGGGTAGTCGTCGTCCATGACCGGATGGCTGGCCACGATGTCGACGCCTCCCACCTCATCGATGAGGTTGATGAGGCCCTGTAGCCCGATCCAGACGTAGTGGTCGACGTTGACGTCGAAGTCCTTCTCGACCGTCGCGATCTCGGCATCGATCCCGTCGGTGCCGCCGCCGGCCTCGCCGAAGGCCTCCGAGACCTTGGCATCCCCCAGGGACCCCCCGTCGCCCGCGTAGAGCGGGACATAGAGGTCGCGGGGAAAGGAGAGCATCGTGACGCTCCCGGCCGAGGGATCGACCCGGACCAGGATCATCGACTGGGTGCAGCAGAAACCGGAGGTGCTCCCGGCGGTCGTGAACTTGCCGTCGTTGTCCGACCCGAGGAGGAGGACGGTGAAGGGCGCCTCGGCCCCGGAGCTGAGCGTCGGGGTGGCGCTGGGGAGGGCGGTCGGACTGCCCGGTACGGCGCTCGGCGCGGTCACCTGGATGGTGTGGCCGGTGGCACCCACGGCGGTGGCGATCGTGGGCCAGAAGAAGCTGACCGCACCGCCCACGCCGGAGAGGATGAAGCCGAGGAGAACGAGCAGGATGCCGCGCAGCCGCGGGATGCGGGGGTGCCGGCGCGAGGCACGACGCCGGCGCGAGCCACGGAGACGCTGCGAGGCCTCGGGGGAGCGGCCCAGGCTCATGGTGGTGGGACCTCCGTCTCGAGGCACCGGCAATGCCGGTGGGGTGCCCTTGTGCAGCGGCGCGGGCCGCCTGAACGGCCCCCCGACTGGGACCGTCCCGCTCCTCGCCGGGCGGATCTGAACCGGGGCGATGATACCGGGAAGGCGGTGGAGACCGCCGACGCCAACTCGCGAAGCCGGGAGGGGGGCCGGGGGAGAGCGTTCCGTGTACGGTCGAGTTGAGATGCGACGGGAGCGGATCGAGGCGGACCAGGCTTTCTTCACCGAGCGGCTCGCACAACGGGGCGCCGGACGGGGACGCAGCCTGCTCCGAGCCCGGGCACTCGCCCCCCACCTGGACGTCCGCCTCGACACCTGGGGCGAGCATCCCGAGCGCGTGATCACGGTGGTCGGCTCCAAGGGGAAGGGCACCGCGGCCACCTTCGCGTCGGCGGCTCTCGCAGGCGCGGGACTGCGGGTGGGCACCCTGACCAGCCCGGGGCTGCGCAGCAACCGGGAGCGGATCCGTGTTGACGGGCTGGCTGTCCCGCGTCGCGACTACGAGGCACTGGTCGGCGAGGTGGCCGCGACCCTCGCCCGCGTGTCGGATCTCCTCCCCGACGACGGCTACATCTCACCGAGCGGCCTCTTCACCCTGAGCGCTCTCCGCCACTTCGCCGACCGCGGCTGCGACGTGGTGGTGCTCGAGGCGGGGATGGGCGGAGCCTCCGACGAGGTCTCACTGTTGGCGCCCGGGGTGGTGGTGGTGACCCCCATCCTCTCCGAGCACATCGGGGTCCTGGGTGACACCGTGGCCGAGATTGCCACTGAGAAGGCGGGCGTCATCACCGCGGCGACCCACGACGTCGTGGCGGCTGCCCAGGCGGACCCCGGAGCGGGGATGGCGGTGCAGCTCGCCACACGGCGCCACGGATGCCGGCTCCACCAGGTGGGGGACCGCGCTGACCGGCCCGGACCGGAACTGGCGTCCGGGTTCGGCGGCGTCAATGCCCGCCTCGGAGTGGTCGCCGCCCTGCGCCTGCTCCAGCTGGCCGGACGGACGGAACCGGAGCCGGCAGCTATGGACGCATGGCTGCGAAGCGTCAGCCTTCCCGGCCGGCTGAGCCACCACCGGCACGGTGGCCAGGATTGGGTCATCGACTGCGCCACCAACCCGGCGGCGATCGCCACGGCGATCGCCCACGCGACGGCGACGGTGGGGCCACCCACCACGGTGCTCACCTTCGTCCCCCACCACCGGGACGCAGACCCGCTTCTTGCCGCTCTCGGCGGCCAGGCGGTGGTCCGGGTTCCGGGCGGACGTTCGACCGGTGGCCCCGGTGGCGGAGCGGTGATGCGCCTCGACGAGGTGGACTTCGGCAGCCTCGGCCCGCGGGTGCTCGCACTGGGACCCGTCTACTTCGTGGGGGAGCTGCTGGCCACCCTCGACATCGACTGCGAAAGGAGCTTCAGAGCTTCCCGCTGCTGAGGTGGGAAATGTCGTCCCAGAGCCAGATGGCGGGGTGCTCCCGCTCATACCCGAGGATGGAGACCGCCGCCGGGGAGAGCGCCAGGGACTCTGCGGTGACCGCGGGGAGGTCGCACCAGCGCGCCGTCAGGATGCGCAGGAAGTGTCCGTGGGCAAAGAGGGCGACATCCCCCGCCACCCCGCGGACCCGCTCGATCACCGAGTCGGCCCGGTGTCCCACGTCGGCGAGCGTCTCCCCGCCGACCACCCCGTCCTTCCAGATCACCCAGCCCGGCCGTTCAGCGCGGATGTCATCGGCGGTGCGGCCCTCGTAGGCCCCGTATGCCCACTCCTGCATGTCGGGGTCGGGGCGTGCCCCGGCCATCAGGCCGGCCAGCTCGCAGGTGCGACGGGCCCGCTGGAGGGGACTGTAGAGGACCTCGGCGAACTTCCACGCCGACAGGCGCGGGCCGAGCAGGCGGGCCTGGGCCTCACCCCGCGGATCGAGAGGGATGTCCATCCGCCCGGTGTGGCGGCCGATCCGGCTCCATTCCGTCTCGCCGTGCCGCACCAGCACGACCCGCTGCTCGAGGCTTCCCGGCCCCGGAGCGGCGGCGGGGCTGGGCTGGGCTCCGATCACCGGCCGGTGAGGTGCTTGCGTCCCGCGCCCGCNNGAGATCAGTGTGGGATCGGCCTGATGGACGATCAATCCCCCGATCACCGCCCCGGCCAGGCCGACGATGATGTCCATCAGGCATCCGAGCCCGCTGCCGCGCACCAGGCGCCCCGCCAGAGCCCCCGAGATCAGCCCGATGAGAAGCCAGGTGAGGAGTTGGTGGCCGACCAGCAACCCTGCCCAGACGGCGAGAAGCACGACGATCAGCGCGGCGGCGGCGACCAGTCCCGGCATCCCCGCAACCGTACGACGTGGGTGGTCGGGCACGCCGCGCCAGTCCCACGGACGCCGGCGGTCCCGGCCAGGACCGAGACCCCTCGACGTCCGGGCGCCCTCGGCCCGGCGCCGCCCGCGTAGGATGCCGGGCTGATGCACCCCATCCTTGCCGCGATGACGGCGGCCACCACCACGACGACCGGGACGTCGCCGCCCGCCGGGCCTGCCTGCCTCAACAACCCGCTGATTTGGGTCTGCCAGCAGGTCCAGGAACACCTCGGCAACGGCAACGCCCTGGCGCCCCTGGTCCAAGCCGTGCTCGACGGGATCGTCATCTTTCTGATCGTCCTGATCGCCGGGCGGGTGCTGCGCCGGGTGCTGGTCGCTGCGGCCGAGCGCCGGGCCGACCCGCAGGTCCACGCCCTCACGCGCAACCTCATGACCATCTTCACCTGGGTGTTCGCGGCGGCCGGCGGCCTGGTGGCGGGAGGGGTGGACGTGCTCTGGGTGCTGACCTTCGGCAGCATCTTCAGCCTGGCCATCGGCCTCGCCTTCCAGGATCTGCTCCGCAACATCCTGGCCGGCATCTTCATCCTCCTGGAGAAGCCGTTCCGGATCGGCGACCACGTGGCCATCGGCGACTGCGAGGGAGTGGTGCAGACCATCGCGCTACGGACCACGGCGCTCCGGACCGGGGACGGGCGGCTCGCGGTGATGCCCAACCTCACCGTCTTCACGAGCGTGATCCTCAACTCGACGGCGTACGCCCAGCGGCGGTACAGCGTCACCCTCCCGGTCGAGCCCGGGACCGATCTGCCTCGACTGATCGCGGCGGCACGGGGCGCGCTGGCGGCCGTCCCCGGGGTCGCCAGCGATCCGCCGCCGAGTGTCCAGCCACGGGTGGAGCCGGACGGGCGGAGCGTCGTCGCGGCCAGCTTCTGGATCGACTACCGCGCCCACGACCCCGACGCCGTGAGCGGCGAGCTGCTATCACTGATCTGGGGCGGATCCGCCGGGAGGGCCGGCGGCGTTGCGAAGCCGGGGGCCTGACCCCCGCCACGGCACAGCCGTGACGGCCCGCATTCGGGATCGGGAGGCGTCTCGTTGGCGGGCGGAGGAGGGACCCGGGGTGGCACGCCCTGCGGGTCGCACCACCTCCCACTCTGGGTCTGACTGACTGCCGGCACCCCCCCCAAGGGGCGTAGCGCCGGACCTCATTGCCATCGGGCTGATGCGACCCGGCCCATCACATGCTAGCTGTGACCGGTGTTCTGCCCACCACGCGTTTGCACATCGTGAAGCCCCATCGAGCCTGCCCGCCATGTTGTTGCGCAAGCTGCAGATGCGTGACTGGCCGTGGCCTGGTCGCGACACGCCGCGGTCAGTCGGCCTCGGGCGTCTCCGGCTCGGCGACGGCCGGCTCGGCCTCAGCGGCCTCGGCAGCGGTCTCCTCGGTCGTGGCCGCCCTCACCGGAGCCACCTTGACCACCACCTCGTCGGGATCGATGTGGCCGGCCAGGTTCACCCCTTCGGGCAGCACAATGTCACGGACGCGGACCGCGCTGTCCACCTCGCTCAGGCCGCTGACGTCAACGGCCAGGTGGTCGGGCAGGTTGCCGGGGAGCGCCTCGACGCGCAGGGTCGCGAGGACCTGCTGCAGGGTCCCCAGCTTGAGCTCGGTGACCGCCGGGGCCTCGCCGATCGTCCGGATCGGGACGTCGACCGCCAGCCGCTCACGCAGGTTGACCGCGAAGAAGTCGGCGTGGAGCGGCCGCGCCGTGCGCGGGTCGATCTGGAAGTCGTGGAAGAGCACCTTGTGGGGTCGGGCCCCGTCGACGCTGAGATCGATGAGGTGGGTGCGTCCGGCACGATGCCACACCCGGATGATCTCGGCCGTGTCGGCACAGATCGCCTGGGACGGCAGGTCGTGGCCGTACAGGATGGCCGGAACCTGGCCGTGGCGGCGCACGGCCTGGACATGGCGTCCACGCTCGGAACGAGTGACGGCGGTGAGAGTCAGATCAGCCACGAGGCCAGGACTCTAGCAGGGTGTGGAAGAACCCCGGCTGAACGGTCAGGCCGGTCCCGCGTCCCCCGCTGACGAAACGGGGGCTCCGGAGGCCTCCTCCAAGGCTGCGCTCCGGGCCGCCACCGAGACTGCGAGGGCGACCGCCCGGTGGGCGTGGGGAACTCCGGCCCTCCACCCCACGTCGAGACCGGCGGCGCCGAGGTGGGCACCCGCGAGCGCTCCGGCCAGGCTGATGGCGGCCCGCCGGCCCGTCCCCGCGGCACCCTGGATGGCACCCTCGATCTGATCGGCCCCGAGCAAGGCGGTGATCGCCAGATGGAGGGCGACACCCGGGTCGTCGTCACCCTCCGCAGCAGGAAGGTCGCCGCCGATGCGGAGACGCTGCAGGAGGGCGAAGGGGGCGTCCTCGAGGAGGGACTGGTGCACCCGCATCACGGAGGTGGCCAGATCGAATCGGGTCAGGTCCGCGATGAGCAGCGCGGCAGCCATGGCGGCGACCGCCGTCCCCTCGTCGGCCCCGGCGAGGGCGGCCACGCGGTAGGCGTCCCGGCGCACCCGCGGGCGGTCGAGCGGTGCCAGCAGGCCAAAGGGGACGGCCCGCAGCAGCAGGCCGGCGGGCCCCGCCTGGGAGGAACCGGCGAGACCGCGGCGCCGGAGGTCGTCGGCGTCGAAACCACCGATGGTGGCGATCGAATCGGCGACCTCGAGCAGATCGCCCGCGGCAGCCGGCGCCTGAGCCGCACGCTCACCCGCCAGGGCACCGAGGAACGCGGCCTCGATCCGGGCGCTGTATGCACTCCCCTGGTGGTCGGGGAGCTCGGGGGGCGCGGCCGTCTCCCGCGCCGCCTCGTCGCCGCTCATGCCCGAACGGTATCCTGTCGAGGCATGGCAACGCTGGACCAGATAAGCGCCATCTCGTCGCCGCTGGTCAAGGCCGTCGTCAAGAGCGCAGGACTGTCGCGCGGCGATCGCCACCCCCTGGCCCCCGCCGCAGTGCGTCTGGAGAGGACGAGCGCCCGACGTGGCGGCGAGTCGGCGGACCAGATGGCGATCACGGTCTGGCTGGGCGAAGGGCCCTCGCTGCCGGTTCCCGGCATCTCCCGCTCCCCCTGGAGGACGGCCGCGGGGGTGGGCATCACCCTGATCGGGGCGGCCGCGGTCGCCGCCGCCTCCACCCTGGCGGCACAGCGAGAGCAGGACCGGCGGCGGCTGGCGGCACGGCCGGTGGCCGCGCTCCCGACCTCCTCCCACAGCGACCGCCCCGCCCGCGACTGACCCGTCCTCCGGTCAGCGGCGCAGCCAGCCGAGCAGCTCGAAGCCGTCCTTGCGCGGCGCCGCCTCCAGGTCGCGGAGGCAGACGCCATCGGTGACCAGGATGCCCCGGGAGACCGGGTTCATCGCCTCCCGCCAGGCCCGCACCACACGCATCCGGAAGCGGTCCGCGCTGGGTAACCCGGCAGGGACGGCGAGCACCTCGGAGCGATCGGGCAGCGCCAGGAGCACATCGCCTCCAGAACGTTCGGCGAAGGCGGCCAGGACCTCGGCGACCAGGAGGACACTCCCCTGGAAGAGGCTGTCGCTGCCCAGCCTCCAGCCGTCGGCGGGGATGCGGTCCGCGGCGCGAATCCGCTCCGGGAGCGAGGCGAAACGAGCCTGCGTGTTGGCGTCGGCGTGGGCGCGAGCGGCTGCATCGTCCAGCCCAGCGGCGGCGAGGTCGGCCGCCGGGACCCCGCGCATCAGCGAGCCCGGCATGGTCTCCGCAAGGAAGGCGACCATCTCCGCACCGAGGGGCCGGGTGGTCAGCTCGGCCGCCCGGCTCAGGCCGTCCAGGTAGCGGACCCCGCGGACGCACCAGAGGAGCCGGCTCGGGCTCACGTCAGGGGCCCTCGGGCTGGGCTGGCGCCGGTTGCGCTCGGCGAACGCCTGACGGTCGGCCGGGTCGGGCATGAGGACAGTCTGCCGCAGTCCGCCCGCTACTCGGTGGTGACGGCGCGGAGGACGTCCACCCGCGACGCGCGGATCGCCGGGAAGATGGCGGCGACGATCCCGAAGAGGCCGGCGGCGACCGCGTAGAGGATCAGGTTGTTGCCCGGAACGGCGGTCTGACTGATCCCGTCGCTGTGGAGCGCGCTGACGAGCGCGATGCCCAGCCCGCAGCCGACCGCCAGGCCGAGAACGGCGCCGAGCAGGGCGATGATGACGGACTCCCAGGCCACCATCTCCCTGGTCTGGCCGCGGGTCATCCCCACGGCCCGGAGCAGCCCCAGTTCCCGGGTTCGCTCCAGGACGCTCAGCGCAAGCGTGTTGACGATGCCAACGACGGCGATGAAGATCGCCAGACCCAGCAGGACGTAGATCAGATTGAGGAAGGTGTTCAGCCCTGCAGAGATCAGATTCTTGTACTGCGTCCGGGTGAGGCCGCTCAGCTGCGGATACGCCCTCAGATCGTTGAGCAGGGAGGCTTGCGCGGTGGGGAGTGATACGCCCGGTGCCGGGTTCAGGGCGATGTCCGCGTCGCGCGCCGTGGTGACGTGGGGGCTCAAGGTGGTGAGGGAGACCAGGTAGCCGCTGATGAGGGCGTCCGGCGTGTAGATGCCGCCGACGCTCATATTCACCTTGTCCCCGTTGGCGAATGTCATGGTGAGCACGCTGCCGACGTGGATGTTCTCGCTCGCCGCCTCGGTGGAGTCCACGAGGGTCGTGTTGGTGGTGGCGATGCTCGCGGCGGAGCCCGCGGTCATGCTGAAGGTCAGCACCTTCCCGACGTTGCCGGTGTCGAAGCCGGTGACACCGGTCGCTATGTCGCCGACCAGGACATCGGTGCCCCTGATCTCGGAGATGTCGGCGAGCTTCGGATCCTGGCGGAGCGTGGTGGCGACCTCCGGGCTGAAGCCGCCGCTTCCCTCGTCGAGCACCACCAGCTGGGCTCGGACCGTGCCGTCGATCGACTGGTTGATGCTCGCCTCCACGGAGGCGGTGATGACCGCCACCGCCGTGACCAGGGCGAGGCCGATCATCAGCGCGGCCGAGGTCAGCGCGGTGCGGCGCGGGTTGCGACGTGCGTTCTCCCCGGCCAGCCGGCCGGGCGCACCCCTCAGCCGGACCGGCCACCCCAGAACGGTCGCCACCGGGCGGACCAGGATGGGCGCGAGCAGGGCCGTTCCCAGGAAGATGGCCAGCACCGACAGCCCCAGCACCTCGAGGTTGGGGCCGGCGGAGGCACTCGCGGTGAAGAGGCTCTGCAGGAGTCCCGCGGTCCCGCCGAGGAAGAGCACGAGGCCCGCGCCGATCCGGGTCCGGGGCAGCCCCTGGATCTCGGGCTGAGCCTGGCGCAGGGCGGCCACGGGGGCGATCCGGGTCGCCCGGCGCGCCGGCGCCACCGCGGCGATCACGGTGATGATGGTGCCGACGAGGAGCGACACGATCAGGGCGTTGAGCTGGACGCTCAGCTTGGCGGACGAGCTGAAGATGTGGATCAGCCCATCGGCGACCACGATGCCGACGAGGAAGCCGACCAGCGAGGCGAAGATGCCGGTCAGCGTCGCCTCGGTGATGACCTCGGTGAAGACCTGGCCGCGGGTCGCCCCCAGGGCACGCAGCAGGGCGAGCTCCTGAGTCCTCTGGGCGACCAGGATGCTGAAGGTGTTGGCGATCAGGAAGCTTCCGACGAAGACGGCGATGAAGGCGAAGACGAGCAGCGGGGTGCCGATGAACTCGTTGATCTCAGTGACCGCGTTCTGCTCGGTCTGAGAGGCCGCCTGCGCTCCGGTCTGGACCTGGACCGAGGTCCCGTTCAAGGCGGTGGCCACCCGGTCGCGAAGCTGGAGGTCGGTGACCCCGGACTGGGCGCTCACATCGATGACGTCGAAGGTGCTGTTGGCCTCGAGCAGGGTCTCGGCGGTGGGCAGGGTGAAGAGGGCAAAGCCCTCACTGGCGATGCTGCTCTGGCCACCAAAGGTAGCGATGCCGCTGATCACGAAGGTCTGAGCGGCGGAGGCCTCGAAGCTGACCTGGATCTGCTGGCCGACCACCAGGTGGCCGTCGGTTGCGGTGCGAGCGTTGATGACCACGTCGTCGGCGGCTCGGGGAGCGGTCCCGGACGTGAGCTCAAAGGTGGTGAGCTGGGGGTCGGAGGTCCAGTTGAGTCCGAGCAGCGCCCGCTGGCCGGTGCCGCCGACCACCTGCCCGTTGTTGAGCAGGGAAACCCCGGAGCGTTCGACCGTGCCCACGGCGTCCGCCACCCCAGACACCTTGCGCACCTTGGCGAGCACGGATTCGGGAAGCGGCAGCGACGAGCCCAGGAGGCGCTGGGAGGCGGTGGCGGGCACCGGGCCCTTCACCTGGACGGCAACACCCTTGTCGACGTTGCTCAGCACGCCCTCGAAGGTGCTCCGGATGGTGTCGGTGAGGACCAGGGTGCCGGAGACGAAGGTGACGCCCAGGATGATGGAGATCGCGGTCAGAACGAGCCGCAACTTGTGGCTCAGGAGGCTGCGCAGGCTGACCTTGAACATCAGATCGCGGCTCCAGGCGCCGCTACCGGCCTCATTCGCCGAGGTGGCGCACGACCGCCAGGATCGAGTCGGTGGTGGGGGACGGCATCTCCCGCACCACGCGGCCGTCAGCCAGGAAAACCACCCGGTCCGTGTGGGAGGCGGCGAAGGGGTCGTGGGTTACCATCACGATGGTCTGTCCGAGGTCGTCGACAGCCTTGCGCAGGAAGCCGAGCAGCTCGCCGCCGGCCTTGGAGTCCAGGTTTCCCGTGGGCTCGTCGGCAAAGATGATCTCGGGGCGGCTCACCAGTGCGCGAGCGGCCGCCACCCGCTGCTGCTGACCGCCGGAGAGCTCACTCGGACGGTGCCGGAGACGGTCCCCGATGCCGGTGATCTGCACCACCCCGTCCACCACGCCCGGGTCCGGTTTGCGACCCGCGATGGTCAGGGGCAGAAGGATGTTCTCCAGCGCATTGAGCGTGGGCACGAGGTTGAGGGCCTGGAAGATGAACCCCACCTTCTCCCGGCGGAGCAGGGTGAGCTGGCGATCACTCAGCCGGCCGAGCTCGTACCCACCGATGAAGGTCTCACCGGAGGTGAGCCGGTCGAGCCCGGCAAGGCAGTGGAGGAGGGTCGACTTGCCCGATCCCGAGGCACCCATGATCGCGGTGAACCTGTGGGCGATGAAGTCGACGGTGATCCCGTCCAGCGCCCGGACCGCAGTGTCGCCGCGGCCGTACACCTTGACCGCGTCCACGGTGCGGGCCGCGATCGACACGGCGGCCACGGCGGGGGGCGGCGGCGGCATGGGGGGAGGGTCGGGCGGCAGGGGGTGGTCAGGCGGCGCGGGAGGGCTTGGCGGGGCCGGGCTTAGGCTCATGGCTTGTCAAGGTACCTTACCACGAGGCCCGGCGTCAAGTCGGAAGCATCTCGGCTCACGCGGCCGCCCGGGGCCTCGATCGGACGTAGTCCACGAGCACGTAGTCGCCGAGGCTCTCGGGGCTGACGAAGAACGCACGACCGCGATTGAGCCGGGTCATCTGGTCGACGAACCGCACCAGCTGGCGGTTCGACTCCAGCATGAACGTGTTGATGACGATCCGCTCCAGGGTGCAGCGGCGCACCTCGATCAGTGTCTTGACGAGGGTCTCGGGCAGCGGCGGATAGGAGAAGACGGGGCGCCCACCCTCCATGTGGGCGGTGGGCTCGCCGTCGCTCACGATGATCACCTGCTTGTTCTCGGCGTGGCTGCGGCCGAGGATTCGCCGCGCCAGCATCAGGGCGTGCTGGAAGTTGGTCCCGTAGACGTACTCGTTGACCGTGAGCTGAGGGAGGGCGCTGGAGGGGACCACTCGAGCCAGGTCGCTGAACCCCACAACCGTGAGCGCGTCGCGCGGATACTGGCTCCGGATCAGGGTGTCGAGAGCCAGAGCCATCTTCTTGGCGGCGTAGAAGTAGCCGCGGAGCGGCATGGAGCGGCTCATGTCGAGCATCAGCACGGTGGCGCTGCGGGTCAGCGACTCCGTCTGGTGGATCTCGAAGTCCTCCGGGTGCAGGCGCGGTACCCGCCTCGAGCTCGCGCGCGGCGCGACGCCGCGGCCATCCCTCCCGGGCAGGGGGCCGGTGGGGCCCTGGCGCGCGCCCTCGGCCTCCCGGGTCACCGCGTTCATCACCGTCCTCTGGACGTCCAGGTCAAAGGGGTCGCCGAACTCGTAGCCCTTGCTGTCGTCCCCCCGGTCACCGCCGTGCCCGAGGCGGGTGAGGTCGTGCTCCCCGAAGCGATCCCGGCGCAGCCGGGCAAAGAGGTCTCCGAGCGCCTTCTGGCCGATCTTGCGCATCCCCCGCGCCGTGAGCCGCGTCCCCTCCGGGCCGAGCTCGACCAGTCCGCGGCCCTCCAGCTCCTCCATGAGCTGCCGCATCTCGCCGAGGCTCCGCGCGGCGTCATCTCCGAGTAGCTGGCGGAGCCGCGCCAGCGCCTGCTCATCGAGCCCCTCGCCGCGTAGCACCCCGCGGAGGTCACCCTCCGCCTCCTCGATCGACTGGAGCCGGTCCATCAGGCCCATCGCCTCCTCGAGGGAGACGTCCTGCTCGCCGAAGAAGCGATGGCGGCTGCCCAGCCGGGCCCGGGGTGAGAGCTGGTCGAGAGTGCCGGCCAGCTCGGCGAGAGTGTCCTGGAGCTCGGGATCGTTGAAGACGGACCCGATCACCGACTCCATCTCCGCCCGCATCTCGGGGGAGAGGGACTGGAGCAGCGAGTCCATGCGCGCCATCTGGCTCATCAACTGGCCGACGAAGTCCTCGAAGCCGGCGGGTGCGTTGGGGAACAGCCCACCCCAACGCTGGAGAAAGGCCTCGTAGCCGCGCTGCAGCTCGGGCTCGGAGGCACCGTCGAGCTTGCGGCGCAGCAGCGCGTTCAGGTCCCTGGCCATCTCGCGGAGCCCGGACATCTCCTCGCCGGTCATCGCCTGCATCGACTGGGTCATCTCCTTGAAGTAGGAGTCCACGACGTTGCGCCGGATCTCGTCGAGGAGGCGCTGGAAGGCGGCCTCAGCCCGGCTGTCCATGAACTCGTAGTCGCGGAGGCCCCGGATGGCACCACCAGGCTCGGCCGGGAGCTCATTGAGCTGCCGGCTCCGCTGCTCGGCGACGCGCTCCAGCACGCGGCGCCCCTCACCGGGAGCCTGATCGAGCCGCTCCTGGATGCCCCGGCGCTCCTGGGAGATCACCCGATCGAGCTTCTCCCGCATGTCCTCGAATACCGAGTCGAGGTTGAAGCGCTCCAGCTGTGTCTGCCGCCGCCGGCTCAGCTTGTCGAGCATCTCGTCCATCCCGGCGAGGCGCTTGCCCCGCCCATCCCGCCAGCCCTTCTCCAGCAGCCGCCGGAGCGCCGACTCGAAGTCCCAGCCGTGGAAGAGGTCCTCACTCAGACGGTCGAAGAGCGCCTCGACATCCGACCCGAGCGGGTCCTGAGAGCCGTCCCAGGCGGAGAACCGATGCCGGGGCACCGCCATCTCCGAGCCTCAGCCGCCGTAGACCGATGTGCTGTCCAGAGCCGTCTTGTTGAGCCGCTTGCCGAGGTGCAGGCCCTCGAGGACGAACTCCAGCACCGCCGCCATCGACTGCGGCGTGTCCGGCTCCTCGAGCTTCTGGCGTGCCGGATCGAGGCCGGGCAGCTCGCTGATGGCATGGCCATAGGACGCCGCCGTCATCAGGGGCCCGACCTCGACGGTGAAGCCGCCCTGGTCGAAACGCTGGACGAGGTCGGCGAGCTCGGTCCCGGAGAAGTGGCGGCGAAAGACGTTGCTGCACGCGTTGCGGACGATCTTGTCCAAAACCTGGCCGTTGTCGCTGTCATCCAGCGTGTCCAGCTCGACCTTACCGGAGGTGGATGCGGTGACCGCGGCCAGGTCGCTGACCCGCGCCACGGCCTCCTTCTCCCCGGTGATGAGGGCACGGCGCAGGGCGCTGCTGACCAGGCTCTCGTAGTTGGCGGTGGTGACACGGACCGAGACCCCGCTGCGCTGGTTGATCTGGGGATGCCGCCGGGCGAGGTGGGTGATCTCGACCGCGATCTCCTTCATGTACTGGGGCATGTGGACCGGGACGGGCGAGTCGTCGAAGATCACCCGCTCCTGCTCTGCGATCGCGATCTCGTCCTCGACGGTGCGCGGGTAGTGGGTGCGCACCTGAGCGCCAAAGCGGTCCTTGAGCGGGGTGATGATGCGGCCGCGGTTGGTGTAGTCCTCGGGGTTGGCGGTGGCGACCACGAGGACGTCGAGCGGCAACCGGATCCTGAAGCCGCGGATCTGGACGTCGCGCTCCTCGATGATGTTGAGCAGCCCCACCTGAATGCGCTCAGCGAGGTCGGGCAGCTCGTTGATGGCGAAGATGCCCCGGTTGGTGCGGGGCACCAGCCCGTAGTGGATGACCAGCTCATCCGAGAGGTAGCGGCCCTCCGCCACCCGGATCGGATCCACCTCGCCGATGAGGTCGGCGATCGAGGTGTCGGGGGTGGCCAGCTTCTCCCCGTAGCGGTCCTCGGGCCCCAACCAGGTGATGGGCGTCTCCTCCCCCTGCTCCGTCACCAGGTCGCGGCAGCGCCGGCAGATGGGCGCGTAGGGGTCGTCATTGATCTCGCAGCCGGCGATGGCGGGCACGGCCTGGTCGAGCAGCGAGGTGAGGGAGCGGATCAGCCGCGACTTGGCCTGGCCGCGCTCGCCCAGGAGGACGATGTCCTGACCGGCGAGAAGGGCGTTCTCCACCTGTGGGATGACGGAATCGTCGTAGCCGACGATCCCAGGGAAGAGCCGCTCCCCGCTGCGGAGCTTCCGGATCAGGTTGCGCCGAAGCTCCGACTTGATCGGCTGCACGCGGTACTCGGCACGGCGAAGCTCGCCGAGGGTGTGGGCTGGGCTCACGGCCCGTTCAGCGTACACCGCGTGCCAGCACCGCCAGCCGGTACTCGTTGCGAATACTGTTGGGGGATGCGCACGGAGCCTCGCCGGTGGCTCGCCTCTCTCGGCGCCACCGCCCTCCTCCTGCTCGCCGGAGGGCCGGCATCGTTCGCCTCCGGGGCCGGCGCCGGCTCCGCGCCATCTCCTGGTGCTGGCTCGGGACCTTCCAGCACCCCACCGGGACTGGTGCCGGCCGCCTGCACCGGGACCCCGCCCCCCGGAGCCCGTTGCGACACCCTCTGGGTGCCCCTCGACTACGCTGACCCGTCCCTGGGCACCATCCCCACCTCGGTTGTGGTGGTGCCGGCTACGGACCCGGCGGAGCGGATCGGCTCCCTGCTCGTGAACCCCGGTGGGCCGGGGGAGTCCGGGGTCCAGTTCGTGGACCAGGCCTATTCACTCTTCGCCACCCTCAACCAGCACTTCGACATCGTGGGCTTCGACCCGCGGGGTACGAGCGGACCAGACGCCGTCACCTGCGAGGGCACCGACGGCCTGGACCACGATGTGGGGCTGGACCCCCTGGTGGCAGGCTCCGCGACCGCGGAAGCGGACCTGGTCGCAAGCACGCTGGCCTTTGACGCTTCCTGCCGCCTCCACAGCGGGTGGCTGCTCCCCTACGTCGGCACGGTCAACGCCGCCCGCGACATGGACGCGCTCCGGGCTGCGCTCGGCGACTCGCAGCTCACCTACCTGGGGTTCTCGTACGGGACGGCGCTCGGAGCCACCTACGCACGCCTCTTCCCCACCCATGTCCGGGCGATGGTCCTGGACGGCGACATCGACCCGGCTCTCAGCTTCATGGAACAGTCCATCCAGCAGGGGGCGAGCTTCGAGGCGAGCTACGACGAATTCGTCAGCCAGTGCCAGGCTGAGACCGCCTGCCCGTTGGGGCCGGACCCCGGAGCGACGATCACCGCTCTGCTTGCGCGGCTCAGCACCGGCCCGGTCGAGACAGCGGGCGGACGGACGGTGGGGCGGGGCACGGTCGTGGGCGGGCTGGTCGCCGCCATGTACGACCCGGGATCCTGGGGCAGCTTCTACACCGCCCTGGCCGAGGCCGCCCAGGGCCAGGTCGCGCCACTCCAGTCGCTGGTGGACAGCTACACCGGCAGGGGCCCCTTGGGCTACGACCACAGCACGCCGGCCAACGTGGCGATCAACTGTGCCGATCACAGCGTTACCGACAACCTCGCCGGCTACGACGCCATGGCTCTGTCGGTGCAGGCCGACGAACCGCACTTTGGCCAGGACGAGGTCTACGGGGTGCTCACCTGCGCCTACTGGCCGGACCACGGGACGGCGCCGGCAGCGCTGCACGTGACCGGCGTCGCCCCCATCCTGCTGGTCGGAGCCACTCACGATCCGGCCACGCCCTACGCCTGGTCGGTCGCCCTCCAGCAACAGATCGCCGGATCGGTGCTGCTGACCCGGGATGGCTACGGCCACACGTCGTACGGGTTCAGCGTTTGCGTCCGGACTGCCGTCAACGCCTATCTGGTTGATCGCGATGTCCCCGCCGCAGGCACGACCTGCGCCAGCTGACGCACCCACACTCCTTCGTCTGCTCATTGCGGGGAGGGGTCCGAGGTGATACGATCAGGCGCGTCTAACGACGCGCATTGAGTCCGCGACGTCGGCAAGCGAGAGGTGCGGGGGAGGCAACTCTCACTCGGGAACGAGTTAGCCGCAGGGAGATCTGATGCCACGTTGGCACACCACCGACAGGGGCAGCCTGGACGTGCTGGCCACTGCGCTCCCGCAGATGGCCCTCGAGCAGCCCCTCAACGCGCTCAGCGCGATGCAGCTGAGCAGCCGCCTGCTCGGCGCGCGGCAGACCGAGCGTGAGATGGTCGATGAGGACTCCGGCGAGACCCGCTATCAGGTGCTGCGCCGGCAGGTGCACGCGCGCCTCGTCGACGACACCGCCTATCTGTCGGAGACCAACGACCAGGCAGTGCGCGAGCGGCTCGCTGAGCTCGTCAATGAGACCGCCTGCGCGCTCGGACAGCCCCTCGACCTCGACGAGGGGATGGCGACCGTCACGCGGATCCACAACGAGCTGCTCGGCTTCGGCCCCCTGGAGCGGCTCATCGCCGACCCCACGATCACCGAGATCATGGTCAACGGGCCGGACGAGATCTGGATCGAGCGAGCCGGGCGCCTCTCGCTGACCCCATACCGGTTCGAGACCGCGGACCAGCTGATGCAGGTCATCGACCGCATGGTGAGCCGGGTCGGCCGGCGCATCGACGAGAGCTCGCCGATGGTCGACGCGCGGCTGGAGGACGGGTCCCGGATCCACGTCGTCATCCCACCGGTCTCGCTCAAGGGGCCGACGCTCACCATCCGGCGCTTCATGACCACCGGCCTCGAGGTCAGCGACCTCATCGAGCAGGGCACGGCGACCGCCGAGATGATGGGCTTCCTGCGCGCATGCGTGCGGGCCCGGCTCAACATCCTGATCAGCGGCGGGACCGGCGTCGGCAAGACCACCACCCTGAACGTCATCTCCAGCTTCATCCCCGAGAACGAGCGGATCGTGACCATCGAGGACGCGGCCGAGCTGCGGTTGCGGCAGCGCCACGTGCTGAGCCTGGAGACACGCCCCTCCAACGTCGAGGGGCGCGGCCAGATCCTGGTCCGCGACCTGGTGATCAGCTCCCTGCGCATGCGCCCTGACCGGCTGGTCGTGGGCGAGTGCCGCGGAGGTGAGGCGCTGGACATGCTCCAGGCGATGTCGACCGGGCACGACGGCTCACTGACCACCCTGCACGCCAGCTCTCCGCACGAGGCGATCTCCCGGCTGGAGACCATGGTCCTGATGGCCGGCACCGAGCTTCCCACCGCGGCCGTCCGGGGTCAGATCGGCTCTGCCATCGACCTCATCGTCCAGCAGGGCCGGTTGCGCGACGGCAGCCGGCGCATCCTCAGCATCTCCGAGATCTACGGCGTGGAGCACGGAGAGGTCCAGATCCAGGAGCTCTTCCGCTTCGAGCAGACCGGCGTGGACGAGGACGGGAAGGTGCACGGTCACCACGTCGCGTGCGGGCGCGTGCCGCGCCGCACCGCGGACATCCTCGCCTGCGGTGAGGATCTCGACATGCACATCTTCGTCGCCCCCGACCGTCCCTCGGGGCCGGACCACCCGCGCCGCCGTCTCGCCGACTGGGTCCCCGAGACCGTGGTGACCTCCCCGTCGCTGGAGCCCGGGGAGCGCCGCCGCCGGTCCGACTGGCTGCCCGAGCGGGCCCCACGGATGTCGGTCTCCCGGAGCAAGCGGAAGGCGAGCTGAGGTACTGCTCAGGCCGGGACGCCGAGTGTCTTCTCCACCGCCGCCGGCCTTCGGTAGGGTGCCCCGCTAGGCTCGCGCCGGTCTCAGGTCGCGCAGTCGGGCCCGGACCCGGACCTGTCCCTGCCAGCTGTCCCGTTCCAGGGCAAAGCAGACGTCGATGCGCCGCCCTCGTGGCAGGTGCTCGGCAAGGCCGGGCTTGCTGAAGGCGATCGCCTCCACCGTCCCCCGCTCGCCATCCCGGAGCGCGACCTTCACATGCTGCCCCTCTCTGCCAAAGGTCTGCGTGCTGACCACCTCGCAACCACGGATGGCGAGCAGCGGGGTGGGGTTGCCGATCCCGCAGGGCTCCATCCCCTGGAGCTGGGCGCAGAGGTCGAGGGTCGCGTCCGCGCACCCGATCTCGCTGTCGACGTGGAAGACGCGCTCGCGCGGCCGGCCGGCGGCCTGCTCGGCGCACGCCTCCGAGATCAGGTCGCGGAAGCGCCCGAAATCCTCCGCCCTCAGGCTGAAACCGGCCGCCGCGGCGTGGCCGCCGTAGCGGAGCAGGGTGGGGGCGGCATGGTCGAGAGCCCGGACGATGTGAACCCCGGCGACCGAGCGGCCCGACCCCTTGGCCTCGCCGGGGTCGAGGCAGACCACGAAGGCGGGGACCGAGTACCGCTCCATCAAGCGTCCAGCCACCAGTCCCACGATCCCCATCGGCCAGCCCGGGTCGCCGATGACGATTGCCGGCGCCTCGTCGGGAAGCTCGGCAACCCGCACCTCGGCCTCCGCCAGAGCCGCCGCGACGGCCTCCTGGCGGCTCCTGTTCTGCTGGTCGAGGTGGCGGGCCAGGCCGCTGCACTCGTCGGGGTCGTCGCTCAGGCAGAGGTCGAGGGCCAGGCGGGCGTCCTCCATGCGACCGGCCGCATTGATCCTCGGAGCGAGGCCGAAGGCGATGTCGGAGGCGACGAGGGGGGCGGAGACGGCTGCGGCCTGGGCCAGGGCGCGAAGCCCCGGCAGCTCCAGGATTCGTCCCAACCCGCGACGGACGATGGTCCGGTTCTCACCGCGGAGCGGCATCATGTCGGCGATCGTCCCCAGCGCGGCGAGACCGAGGAAGGCGTCGGCCTGGCCCGAGGGCACGATCCCCTCGGACTCCAGGGCGCAGAGCAGCTTCCAGGCCACCCCGGCCCCGGCGAGTCCGTCGAAGCCGTAGCTGTCGGCCGGCTGCTTGGGGTTGACCAGTGCGTCGGCGGGCGCCAGCCGGGGTGGGCTGCCGTCGGGAGCGAGTGGCAGGTGGTGATCGGTGACCACCAGGGCCATCCCCGCCGGCCGGTTGGCGGCAACCTCGACCGAGCTGGTCCCGCAGTCGACGGTGACCACGCAGCGGACGCCCTGGGCGGCCAGCTCCTCCAGGGCCGCGGCGTGGAGCCCGTAGCCCTCGGTCATCCGGTTGGGGATGTAGGGGAGGACATCGGCGCCGCCCGCCCGCAGCGCCCGGGTCAGCATCGCGCAGGCAGTCACCCCGTCGGCGTCGTAGTCCCCGTAGACGGCGATGCGCCGGCCCTCGGTGACGGCCACCCCGAGGGTGACGACGGCATCCGCCATCCCCTCCAGGCCAAACGGGTCGAGCAGCTCCATCCCCCCGGAGAGAAAGGCGGCAGCTTCAGCGCCGTCCAGACCTCGACCCGCCAGGACGCGGCCGAGCACGGGCGGCTGCCCGGGGATGGGGAGGGCTTCGCTGATCTCCCAGCGGCGGGATGCGGGCTTCACGTGTTCGTCGACCTACACACGAATGTTTGAGTCACAGTCTAGCAGGGTGCGGAAGAACCCCCTGCGCGAGTTGGGTCAGCCGGCCGCGGCAGGCGGTGCCATCAGCTGGCGCAGCACCATCTGGAGGATGCCGCCGTGGCGGTAGTAGTCGAGGTCGGTCTCGGAGTCGAGGCGGACGGTCGCCTCGAAGCGCACCTCCTCACCGCTCTCGCGCCGCGCCACCACGGTGAGCGTCCCGGCGGGCCTGACCGCGGCGATGCCGCGGATGGTGAAGCTCTCCCGGCCGTCCAGCCCCAGCGACTCCGCGCTCTCGCCTTCGGGAAACTGCAGCGGGAGGACGCCCATGCCCACCAGGTTGCTGCGGTGGATCCTTTCGAACGACTGGGCGACGACCGCCCGCACCCCCTGCAGCGCCGGCCCCTTGGCCGCCCAGTCGCGGGAGGATCCCGACCCGTACTCCCTGCCGGCGAGCACGATGAGCGGCGTCCCCTCGGCGGCGTAGCGGACCGCGGCGTCGTAGATGCTCATCACCTCGCCGGAGCCGAGGTGCGTCGTGAAGCCGCCCTCCTGCCCATCCGCCAGCCGGTTGCGCAACCGGATGTTGGCGAAGGTGCCGCGCACCATCACCTCGTGATTGCCCCGCCGGGCGCCGTAGGTGTTGAAGTCGCGCAGCTCGACATCGTGCTCACGCAGGTAGCTCGCCGCGGGCGAGGTGGGCGCGATGCTCCCCGCCGGGGAGATGTGGTCGGTGGTGATGGAGTCGCCGAGATAGGCGAGCACTCGGGCGGCCTCGACGTCCCGAAGCGGAGACGGCTCGCTCTCCATCGCCGTGAAGAAACCGGGCTCGCGCACGTAGGTCGAATCCGGGTCCCACTCGAACATCGCCCCTGACGGCGACGGCAGCTCCTTCCAGCTCGCGTCGCCCTCGAAGATGCGCGAATACTCGCGGCTGAAGAGGTCCTTGCCCAGACCGCGCGCCACCGCCCCGTGGATCTCCTCCGAGCTCGGCCAGATCTCGTGCAGGAAGACGGGCCGTCCGTCGGAGCCCGTCCCGATCGGCTCCGTGGTCAGATCCACATCCACGGTGCCCGCCAGGGCGAAGGCGACCACCAGTGGCGGCGAGGCGAGGTACGACGCCCGCACCTGGGGGTGGATGCGCCCCTCGAAGTTGCGGTTGCCGCTCAGCACCGCGCAGACGGCCAGCTCGCGGCTCTCCACCTCGGCGGCCACCTCGGGGGGAAGCGGCCCGCTGTTGCCGATGCAGGTGGTGCAGCCGTAGCCGACCAGGTCGAAACCGAGGCTGGCGAGCGGCGCGAGCAGGCCGGCACGCTCCAGGTAGTCGGTGACCACGCGGGATCCCGGGGCCAGGCTGGTCTTGACGTAGGACGGGGGCCGGAGCCCCCGCTCCGCCGCCTTGGCGGCGAGCAGGCCGGCGGCCACCATCACCGAGGGGTTCGAGGTGTTGGTACAGGAGGTGATGGCGGCGATGACCACCGCACCCTTGCCCAGCTCGCGCGCCGGAGGGCTAGCGGGTGCAGCGCCGGCGATGCCGGTGCCGCCGTCCACCGAGGGTCCATAGACGGCCTCGAACGACTGGCGCACCTGGCCGAGGGAGACCCGGTCCTGGGGCCGGCGCGGCCCCGCCACCGAGGGTTCGACGGTGGCCAGGTCGAAGTCGAGCAGCTCGGTGAAGACCGGGGTCTCCGATTGATCCGTGCGGAACAGCCCCTGCTCCTTGCAGTAGCGCTCCACCAGCTCCACGCGAGCGGGGGCGCGACCGGTGTCGCGCAGGTAGCGGAGGGTCTGGTCGTCGACCGGGAAGAGCGAGGCGGTGGCGCCGAACTCGGGCGACATGTTGGAGAGGGTCGCCCGGTCGGGCACCGACATCGAGGAGAGCCCGCTGCCGCAGAACTCCACGAACTTGTTGACCACGCCGTGGCGGCGCAGCATCTCGGTGAGGGTGAGGACGAGGTCGGTGGCGGTGGTGCCGGCCGGCAGGGCGTTGTGGAAGCGCACCCCGACGACCACGGGGGTGAGCAGGAAGAGCGGCTGGCCGAGCATGCAGGCCTCGGCCTCGATGCCGCCGACACCCCAGCCGAGGACGCCGACCCCGTTGACCATGGTGGTGTGCGAGTCGGTGCCGACCACGGTGTCGGGGAAGGCCGTCCGCACCCCGTCCAGCTCGCGGATCGTCACCGTGTCGGCGAGGTACTCGAGGTTGACCTGGTGGACGATGCCCATCCCCGGGGGCACCACGCGGAAACCGTGGAATGCCTGCTGGGCCCAGCGGAGGAGCGCATAGCGCTCATGGTTGCGCTCGTACTCGCGCTCGATGTTGCGTCCGTACGCGGCAGCGCTGCCAAAGGCGTCCACCTGGACCGAGTGGTCGACAACCAGGTCGACCGGGACCAGCGGATCGATCCGGCTGGGGTCGCCTCCCGCACGCCGCACGGCGCTGCGCATGGCGGCGAGGTCGACCACGGCGGGGACGCCGGTGAAGTCCTGGAGCAGCACCCGGGCCGGGACGAAGGCACGCTCGCGGTCCTGCTCGGGCGGGCGGCCGTTCCAGCCCGCGAGCGCGGCCACGTCCTCGTCGGTGACGAACCGATCCCCGGCGTGCCGGAGCAGGTTCTCGAGGAGGATCTTCAGCGTCATCGGCAGCCGGGAGACGTCGCCGACGCCCCGCCGGGCGAGGGCCTCGAGCCGGTAGTAGGCCAGTCCGCCGGGCAGCTCGGCGCGAGCCCCGAAGCGATCCTCCGCCATGGTCATCTCACCTCCACGCGTCGACGTCCTGGGCAGCCCATCCTGCCACTCCGGGCCCCTCACCCCGGCGCGACCGGGTGTGGAGATGATTATATAGACTAACTATCTAAAGTGAAGGTGCCGCGCTGCGCTCGATCTGCCCAGGCCGGCTCCCCGGCGTGGCTGTTCAGCCGACCAACGGGATGCCGGCGGCGATGAGCACCCACTCCCCGGCCCAGACACCGCCGTGGGCGGTGTTGGCCGTGTACCAGTCCGTGAAGGCGTCCCAGCTCATGGTCTCGGTCCCGTCGGAACCGACCGGAGGAGTGCCGGCAACGCCGTAGGCGAGCGGGTCGTCGATCGTGACCGAGAGGGGCGGAGCGTCCGCGCCCCCAACGCTCAGGTCGACGCCGGTGACCAGGACGTAGTGCGCGCCACCGTCGACCATGACGATGACCGGCTGCTCGAGCATGTCCAGGCTGTACGAGATGACCACGCCCGCGGCCTCCGCGGTCGGCTGCGGGTCGTCACCGATGTCGTCCCATCCGCCGAAGTGGTCGAGGGTGAGGGCGACGGCGTAGGGAGAGGCGTTCCATTGCGAGAGCGTGTAGCCGTCGTTGTTGGCGAGCTCGTAGTTCCAGAAGCCCTGCTGGATGGCGTAGTCGTCGAGCCCGTGGAGCGGGACGCCGTCGGCCTGGAGCCACATCTCGATGTCTGTGGGGTCGCACCAGTCGCCGTCCTGCTGGGAGTGGTAGGTGATGGGAACCTGGACCTCGGAGAGGTTGACCAGGGGGGGCTCCGCCAGGGTGGGCGTCGTGGCCAGCTTCGGCGCCGAGGTCGCGGTCGGCCTCGACGTCACCGGGGGGTGGACCGCGAGGACCGATACCGACCGCGAGTGGGCGGTTGTCTGGCCGGCGGCCGGCGAGGTGGCCCGGGCGTCCCAGGGGGCGAGCACCGCGATCAGAGCGGCTCCCAGGGAGATGGCCGAGGCCAGCACAAGACGGCTCCGGGGGCGGTGGGTCATCTCAAAACCCTACGCCCCGAAGCTTGCGATTGGATGAGAGGTCTCTGAGAAGCACGGCCGGCCCCCTCGCCGCGCGGCGCGGCAGGACCTTGGGGGGTTCTTCCGCACCCTGCTAGGCGGCGGCAGTGGCGCAGTACGCGTCGTAGGCCGCTTTGAGCGCCGGATAGCGCAGGAAGATGATGTGGGCGTACTCCTGAGTGAGCGGCCCGGGCGCACGGAGAAGGTGCATCCCCACCTCGGCGGGGAGGTGATCGGCCTTCCGCCAATTGCACCGCTTGCAGGCCAGCACCACGTTGTCCCAGCGGTCCGGCGCACCGCCCCGCGAGACGGGTATGACGTGATCCACGGTGAGCTCCGCGGGAAGGGCGACCATGCCGCAGTACTGGCAGGTGTTGTCGTCGCGAAGCAGCAGGTTGCGCCGGTTGGGCCGGAGCACCCGGCGTGGAACGTGGATGTTGCGGAGCAGGCGCACGATGACCACGTCCTCGGGGATGCGGCGGTCCTGGAGGGCCGCCGCGGCGCGGACCTCCGCGTCCGCGTCCAGGCAGGCGACCCGCTCCTTGCTCAGCAGCACGACCAGCCTCCGATGGCTGATCACGTTCAACGGCTGTAGTGAGGCATTGAGGAGCAGCACAGCCATGCGGGAAATTCTATGGCCTGCGCCGGAGCGAGCGGTGGCGGCGCGGCGGCGTCACCCGGCTCCGGCGTCGAGCGCGAACCGCAAACGGCGCGGAGTCGCGCCGAGCCAGGGGTGAGCCCCGCGTGGCTCTGCCACGGGGGCGAGGGGGCGGCAGCGCCCCCTGATGGTCATGGGGTCCCCAAGCGGCCTGCCGCTTGGGGCAGATCCTGGTCACCGTCCAGGACACCGGTGAAGAGGTCCCCGACGCTCCGGAGGCGGTCCCAGATCGTCTCGATGGTCCAGCGGTCGGGGCGGAGATCGGGATCGTCCAGCTCCTCCCAGGCAAGCGGGGTCGAGATCGTGGCCCCGGGCAGAGGCCGGAGCGAATAGGGGGCGGCCAGCGTCTTGTTGATGATGTTCTGCGTGTAGTCGATCCGGATCCTCCCGGCCCGCCGGCTTACGGCCCACTCCCAGCTGATCCGATCCGGCTCCACCCGACCGATCGCCCGCGCCACCTCCTCCACCCAGCCTCGGACCCGGGCGTAGTCGGGGCCGCGGCGGAGCGGCACGTAGATCTGGAGCCCCGTCTGGCCGCTCGTCTTGAGCAGGCCGCGCAGTCCTAGGTGGTCGAGGGCGGCCTTCACCAGCCGGGCGATGTCGCGGACGTCGTCGAAGCTGGCCGGCTCGAAGGGGTCGAGATCGTAGACCGCCCAGTCCGGCTGGTCGGGGGCGTCGACCCGGGAATGCCAGGGGTGAAGGTCGACGACACCGGCGTTGGCCAGCCAGCCGAGCGTGGCCGCCTCCTGGACCAGGATCCACCGCTTGCTCCCGGTCTCGCCCTCGAAGAGCCAGGAGTCGATCCAATCCGGAGCGTGGCTGGGCTTGTCCTTGCGCCAGAAGGAGTGACCGGTCACGCCGTCGGGGAAGACCTGGGTCGAGAGCGGGCGATCACGGAGGTACGGCAGGAGGTAGGGCGACATTCGGACGTAGTAGTCGATCATCCGGCGCTTGGTGATGACGGGCTCGGGCCAGATCGGCTTGTCGAGATGGGTGAGATGCAGCCGCCGCGATCCGATCTGCCACCAGTCGTCGGGGCGGAGGCCGGGAAGGGCCTCGAGCGCCTCGGCCACCTCGGGCGGGAGCTCGGGCGTTGTCACCCCAGGCGCAACCGCGGACGGGGGCGTTCGGGACCGGAGCTCGGGCGGTGCCGCCTCCGGCGTGGGCGGCGAAAGCGCCGGAGAGGGAGGCCGCAACCTCACCGCCGCCGGCGAATGCCCTGGCCCGGCCCGGGTGATCAGCGCGTCGACGTCAGCCGTCTCCTCGCGGACGCAGTCCTCCGGCTCGGCGTCCTCCCGGAGGCCGAGGAAGGCGGGATGCCGGAGGGCACCCGCCCGCGTCCAACCGGCATGGCGCACCTCGCAGACGAGACGGGGCTCCACCCAGGCCACCGCCTCAGCCAGGCTCGGAGGAGCCGTGATCGGCGAGGTGGGGCGGCGGAGCGGCCCCATGCGGCGGAGCAGGTCGGCGATGGTCGCCTCCCCGAATCCGATGCCGACCTGACCGCAGTGCTCCCAGCCGCCGGCGCCGCGGACGGCGAGCACCAGCGCCCCCAGGTGTCCCCGCCGGCCATGCCCCTCGGTCCAGCCGGCGATCGCGCAGGTTTGGGTCTGCCAGGCCTTGACCTTGATCCAGTCGGGGCTGCGCCGGCCCGCCTGGTAGAGGGAATCGGCGCGCTTGGCGACCATCCCCTCCAGTCCCAGCTCGGAGACCGCGGCAAAGAAGCTCTCGCCGTCCTCCTCGACGTGGTCGGCGAAGAGCACCGGCCCGGAGGGGCCGACCAGCTCCCGGAGCGTCTTCTTGCGGATGCGCAGCTCGGTGGCGGTCAGATCGCGACCGTCGAGCGAGAGCAGGTCGAAGGCGACGAAGGTGACCGGATGTCGGGCGGCCGCCCGCGTCGCATCGCCGGGGCCCCCGAGGTTGATCCGCGACTGGAGCCTCTCGAAGTCGGGATGTCCGGCCTCGTCGAGGGCCACGATCTCGCAGTCCAGGACAGCGGTCGTGGCTCGGAGCTGGGCGGGGATGGCGGCGGCCTCCGGATAGCGACCGGTCTCGTCCCGGCCGCGCCGGCCCACCACGCGGACTTCCGACCCGTCGACGGCGACGATGGCCCGGACGCCGTCGTACTTCAGCTCGTACATCCAGCCGGCACGGGAGAATGGCCGGCCGGCTGCGACCGCCAGCATCGGGGAGGGGAGCGCGACCCGCGTGCTGCCACCCGGGGTCGAGGCGGTGCCGGACACGGCGACGGGGGTCCCGTCCGGCGGCGAGGTGGAGCCGGGCGCGGCGATCGGGGCGCCACCCACCGGAGGCGCAGCCATGCGGTCGGCCGGGAGTCGCTTCTGGCGCGGGTCCCCGCCCCCGGCCGCGGCGATCTCGGCCAGCGCGCGCCCGCTCTTGACGGAGCGATCGTCTCCGGCGGCGTCGTGGCCGGCGACCGCCGCCTCGTCCCGCTTCTTGATGAGCAGGAAGTTGCGCTGCGCCCCGGGGCCGGCACCGGGGTGATGGCCGCGTCCGCCGATCCTGACCAGGGCAAACTCGCCGCGCAGCTTCTGCCCGGCCAGCCGGAACTTGATGTCCCCCGCCTTGATCTGGGCATCCGGGTCGGCGGCGGACTCCCGGATCCACTCGAAGGAGCCGGCGTCCCAGAGCTCCACCGTGCCCATCCCGTACCCGGAGGGGATTACCCCCTCGAAGTCGCCGTAGTCGACCGGGTGATCCTCGGTCTGGACGGCCAGCCGGCGGGCGGAGGGATCCAGGGAGGGGCCGCGGGGGATCGCCCAGGAGAGGAGGACGCCCCCGTGCTCGAGCCGGAAGTCGTAGTGGAGGCGGGTCGCCCGGTGCATCTGGACGCAGAAGCGGCCCCCCTCCGGGAGCCGGTCCCAGAGCCCTCGGTCGGGGCCAGCGTCGGATCCTCCGAGGCTCCCGGCCTCGCCGTTCGGCTCGGGCGTGCGGGAGAAGTCGCGCTTTCGCCGGTATTCGTCGAGAGCCATGGGTCCAAGTGTCCCGGAACGGCTCTTCCCTGACCAGACCGGAGCCGTTCCCGGGCGGCGTCCGACCAGCCCGGGGGTCGACCACAGCCCCCCGCGGGTGGGGAACCGGCCGGCCGGGGAGGCGGCATCGGGCAACCCGGCAGAGGGCGGCTCACTGGTAGAATTGAATTCGCAAATCACCTCAACCGGCCGCCGTCCATGCCCAAGCGACACCACCACCGGCAGGGTTGCTGGCTTCGCTCCCGGATCAGCTTGGCGCGGCCGCCGGCCACCCTTCTGAGGAACCGCAGCTGACCCAGACCACGCCCTCGATAACCCGCGAATTCCCCGACGGCGAGAAGCCCGCACCCCAAAGCAGCGGGGGCGGAGGCAAGGGCGGAAAGGATGGGGATACCTATTCCGCGCGCCAGCTCGAAGCGCTCAAGGGGCTCGAACCGGTCCGCCGGCGCCCCGGGATGTACATCGGCTCCACCGACCTCCGGGGCCTCCACCATCTCATCAACGAGATCGTCGACAACTCGATCGACGAGGCTATGGCCGGTTACTGCAACACCATCGTGGTCACCCTCCACGAGGACGGCTCCGTCTCGGTCCTGGACAACGGGCGGGGCATCCCCGTCGACATGCATCCCACCGAGAAGAAGGTGGGTCTGGAGATGGTGCTGACCGAGCTCCACGCCGGCGGGAAGTTCGGGGGCGGCGGCTACAAGATCGCGGGCGGCCTCCACGGGGTCGGCGCCTCGGTGGTCAACGCCCTGAGCGAGCGCCTCGTCGCCGAGGTCTACAAGGACGGCAGGGTGTACCGCCAGAGCTACCAACGCGGCTATCCCGAGGGGCCGATGGAGACCCTCGGCCACACCTCGAAGCGGGGGACGCTGATCCGCTGGTGGCCGGACTCGAAGGTCTTCCCGGACCGCCACCATGACTGGGGGACGGTGGCCGACCGGCTGCGCGAGCTCGCCTTCCTGACCAAGGGTGTCAGCCTCGCCCTCGTCGACGAGGCGCGGGCCTTCTGCTACACGTTCTACTTCGAGGGTGGCATTCGCGCCTTCGTCGGCTATCTGAACGCCAACCGGAACGTCGTCAACCTCCGCCCGATGTACGTGGAGCGGGAGATCGACGGCAACATGGTCGAGATCGCCGTCCAGTACCAGAACAGCGCCTTCACCGAGCATGTGCTGGCCTACGCCAACAACATCAACACCGAGGAGGGCGGGGCGCATCTCACCGGCTTCCGCTCGGCGCTCACCGCGACCCTCAACAAGTACGCGCGGAAGGCCGCGATCCTCAAGGAGAACGACGTCAACCTGAGCGGCGACGACGTCCGCGACGGGCTGACCGCGGTGATCAGTGTCAAGCTCCAGGAGCCGCAGTTCGAGGGCCAGACCAAGACCAAGCTGGGCAACAGCGAGGTGACCGGTCAGGTGTCGACGGTGCTGAGCGACGCGCTGATGCAGTACCTCGAGGAGAACCCGGCCGAGGCCAAGCGGATCGTGGAGCAGTCGCTCACCGCCGCCCGGGCACGCCAGGCGGCCGCGCGGGCCCGCGAGCTGGTGCAGCGCAAGTCGCTGCTCGAGTCGGCGACCCTCCCCGGCAAGCTTGCCGACTGCAGCGAGCGGGATCCCGAGCACTGCGAGCTCTTCATCGTCGAGGGGGACAGCGCGGGTGGCTCGGCCAAGCAGGGACGCGAGCGGCGCAACCAGGCCATCCTCCCGCTGCGCGGCAAGATCCTCAACGTCGAGAAGGCCCGCGCCGACAAGATCCTCGCCAACGAGGAGATCAAGAACCTGATCACCGCCCTCGGCGCCGGATTCGGCGACACCATGAACATCGCCAAGCTCCGCTACCACCGCATCGTGCTGATGGCCGACGCCGATGTGGACGGCTCGCACATCCGCACCCTGCTGCTCACCTTCTTCTGGCGCCACCTCCAGGAGGTGATCTTCGGCGGCTACCTCTACCTGGCACAGCCCCCGCTCTACAAGCTCAAGAAGGGAACCGGCAAGCAGGAGCGGGTCGAGTACGCCTACAGCGACCCCGAGCGCGACACCAAGTTCAAGGAGATGGGCGGGGGCAGGATCGAGGTCCAGCGCTACAAGGGACTGGGCGAGATGAACCCCGAGGAGTTGTGGGAGACGACCATGGACCCGGCCAAGCGGGTCCTGCTCCAGGTCACCGTCGAGGACGCCCTCAAGGCGGACGAGATCTTTGACAAGCTGATGGGCTCCGACGTCGAGCCGCGCCGCCGCTTCATCCAGACCCACGCCCGGTCGGTTCGCAACCTGGACGTCTGATGGAACAGAGCGGCACCCCGGGAGGGACACATCCGACGGCGACCCCGATCACCGTGGCCGTCGACGCCATGAGCGGTGACAACGGCCCGCAGGCGGCCGTGCTCGGGGCGCTCGAGGCGGCTCTCAAAGACGGCATCCGGGTGCTGCTCGTGGGCGACCGTGAACGCCTGCAGGCCCTCTCCGAGGAGTGGCGGCGGGCTCTGCCGGACAATGCGACCCGCGCCGCGGAGGTGCTGCGCACCCACGTGGAGATCGTGCCGGCCGGATCGGTGATCGGCATGGACGAGCACCCCGCCCAGGCGGTCCGATCCAAGAAGGACGCCAGCGTCGTGGTCGCCACCCGCCTGGTCGCCGAGGGACGGGCCCAGGCGGCCGTCTCCGCCGGCAACAGCGGTGCCACCCTGGCCGCCGCGCTGCTCACCGTGGGGCGCATCCGCGGGGTCGCGCGGCCCGCCATCGGGACGACCTTCCCCACCCCGACCCTCACCACCTCCACCTTCCTGCTCGACATCGGCGGCAACGTCGACTGCAAGCCGCTCTGGCTGCTGCAATTCGGCGTGATGGGCAGCATCTACGCGCGCCTGATGATGGGGGTCGATGATCCCCGCGTCGGCCTGCTGAGCAACGGCGAAGAGGCGGAGAAGGGCTCGGAGCTGGTCCTGGAGGCGCACCGGATGCTCTCGTCGGCGCGGCTCCGCTTCGTCGGCAACGTCGAGGGCCGTGACGTCTTCAACGGCTCCTGCGACGTCGTGGTCACCGACGGCTTCACCGGCAACGTCGTCCTCAAGACGGCGGAGGGGGTCGCCGAGCTTCTCTTCGGGGTGATCTCCCGCGAGGCCCGTGGATCGCTCACCGGCAAGGTCGGAGGCGCCCTGCTCAAGCCGAAGCTGCGCCCCCTGCGCGACCGGGTCGATTACCGCAAGGCTGGGGGCGCGCTGCTGCTCGGAGTGGCCGGTGAGGTGGTCATCGCTCACGGCCGCAGTGACGCCGAGGCCATCGGCAACGCCGTGCGCGTGGCGGCGCTCGCCGCTCGCCAGCGGGTCAGTTCGCGGATCGCCGCGGCGATGGCATCGCCGGACCGGGCGGCCACGGTCGCTTCCGTCGAGCATCCAGATGAGGACGGGTCATGAGCGTCTTCCACCCCGGCGACATCCAGCCCATCGACCTCGAGGTTGAGATGCGCCAGAGCTACATGGACTACGCGATGAGCGTCATCGTGAGCCGGGCGCTGCCCGACGTGCGCGATGGCCTCAAGCCGGTCCAGCGGCGCATCCTCTACGCGATGCTCCAGGAGGGCATCACCGCCGGCGGCCGGACCAAGAAGTCGGCGGCGATCGTCGGCGAGGTGATGAAGAACTATCACCCGCACGGCGACCAGTCGATCTACGACACCTTGGCGCGACTGGTCCAGCCCTGGGTGATGCGCTATCCGCTGGTCACCGGTCAGGGCAACTTCGGCTCGGTGGACGGCGACCCCCCGGCGGCACAGCGCTACACCGAGGCCAAGATGTCGGCGGTCGCCATGACCATGGTCGAGGACATCGACAAGGACACGGTCGACATGGTCGAGACCTACCTTGCCGACCCCACGGTCCTGCAGCCGAGCGTGCTCCCCGCGCTGTTGCCCAACCTGCTGGTCAACGGTGCCAGCGGGATCGCCGTCGGCATGGCGACCAACATCCCACCCCACAACCTCGGCGAGGTCTGCGACGCGCTGGTCCGGCTCATCGACGACCCGGAGATCAGCACCGAGGACCTGGTCAGGATCATCCCCGGGCCCGACTTCCCGACCGGCGCGATGATCTACGCCCGCGACATCGCCCAGGTGTACGCGACCGGCCACGGGCGGATCGTCATGCGCGCCCAGGTCGAGTTCGAGGAGTCGCGCAACGGGCGGGAGCAGATCATCGTCCGCGAGCTCCCCTACCAGGTCAACAAGGCGCGCCTGCTGGCGAACATCGCGGAGCTGGTCAACGACAAGAAGATCGAGGGGATCGCCGACCTTCGGGACGAGTCCGGCCGCACCGAGAGCACCCGGATCGTCATCGAGCTGAAGCAGACCGCGCGGCCCCACACGGTGCTCAACAACCTCTACAAGCACACGCAGCTCCAGTACACCTTCGGAGCCCTGATGCTGGCGCTGGTCGACGGCCGGCCCCAGGTCCTCGGGTTGAAGGCGATCCTTCAGCCCTTCGTCGAGTTCCGGCGCCAGGTCGTGGTCCGGCGCACCCGCTACCTCCTGGGGAGGGCACGGGAGCGGGCGCACATCCTGGAGGGGCTGCTCAAGTGCCTCGACCACATCGACGAGGTGATCGCGCTGATCCGGGCTGCCCAGGATGAGAAGGCGGCCCAGACCGCGCTGGAGCAGCGCTTCCAGCTGAGTGAGCGGCAGTCCAAGGCGATCGTCGACCTGCGCCTGGGCCGCCTGACCCGCCTGGAGGCGGGCAAGATCCAGGAGGAGTACGAGGGCCTCATCAAGGAGATCGGCCGCTTCGAGGACATCCTCGCCAACCCCCGCCTGGTGGACCAGCTCATCAAGGACGAGCTGGCCGAGCTCCGCAAGCGCTTCGCCGATCCCCGGCGCACCGAGATCCGGTACGGGGACGTCGATCTCAACGAGGAGGACCTGATTCCCAAGGAGCAGGTCTTCGTCACCCTGACCCACCGCGGTTACATCAAGCGCATCCCGGTGGACAGCTACCGGGCCCAGCACCGCGGCGGCCGCGGGGTGGTCGGGGCCAAGCGCTCCACCGAACAGGACTACGCCGAGCACTCCACCACCGCCTCGACGCACAGCGACATGCTCTTCTTCACCAACCGGGGGCGGGTCTTCCGGCTGCGAACCCACGAGATCCCGGACGTCAAGCGCCAGGCCAAGGGGCTCCCGATCATCAATCTCATCGAGATCGACCAGGGTGAGCGGATCACTGCCCTGATCGCGGTCGACGGCTTCTCCGACGAGCAGTACCTGGTGATGGCGACCCGGCTGGGCCAGATCAAGAAGACCCCGTCGGCCGCCTACTCCGCAGTGCGGCGCAATGGGCTGATCGCCATCAACCTCCAGGAGGGCGATGAGCTGGACTGGGTGAGGATCTCGGCGGGCGGCGATGAGCTGCTCGTGGTCACCCGTCAGGGCAAGGGCGCCCGGTTCTCGGAGAAGGAGGTCCGCCCGATGGGGCGGGACACCATGGGCGTGGGAGCGATCAGGCTGCGTTCCGGGGACGAAGTGGCCGGCTTCGACATCGTGAACCCGCGCGGTCACGTCCTGGTGGTGACCCAGCTGGGCTTCGGCAAGCTGACCCCGATGGAGGACTATCCGGTCAAGAGCCGCAACATCCAGGGGGTCTACACAGTCGACCAGAACGCCATCCCCAAGATCGGCGAGATCGTGGGGATGCGGGTGGTCGAAGACCTCTCCGAGGAGCTGATGGTGGTCTCGACGAAGGGCCAGGTGATCCGGATCCCGCTAGCACAGGTGCGGGTGTCAGGCCGTCAGACCCGCGGCGTGATCATCATGCGGCTCGCCGAAGGAGACCGCGTCGGCTCGATGGCCGGCGTGGGCCGGGCCGACGTGCTGGAGGTGGACTAGAAGGGGGCGTCAGCCCCCCTCGCGTCAGACCTCGGCCTTGCCGATCTTGAAGATCTTGGTCCCGCAGGTGGGGCAGGTGCCGGTCGTGGCCGGTTTGCCGTTCTTCATCGTGATCGCCTGCGCATCCTTGATCTCAGTCTGCTTCTTGCACTTGAGACAGTAGCCGGAAACTGCCATCGGTTCCTCTCCTGGATCGGGCTGGAACGAGCCGGGTCCGCCCGGCGACTTGCCCGGGATTGTAAGCACACTCCGCCCGATCAGGTTGAATTCAGCCGAATTCCGACGGTGGCGCGCCGCACACAGCGAAAACGTGTAACGACGCGATCAAGCCAAACAGAGAACGTGGGACTCCCGGCCCTCCCCCCGGCGGCACCCTGAATTGGGGGTGCTGAGGCACGTAACCGCGGGGGTTCGGGCGACGTATACCTTGCATGACCCTCCACACCGCCAGCTTCCCCACCGAGCCCCGGGTTGCCGCCGGTTACGGGACGGCGAGTCGCCACGCCATCGTGCTGGCGGTGAGCCTGATCTCCGTGCTGGGAGCGCTCGTCGTGTGGGGGCTATCTGCCCTCGTCGGCTAGAACGCCCCACGACACAAAGAGAGGCCGCGCCGCCCGAGGGCGACGCGACCTCTCCCCGCGAAAGAGCGGCTAGCTTTCGCCGCCCACCATCGCGATCGAGCCATTGAAGGTGGCCCCATCCTCGACGTGGAGCTTGCCCACCCGGATGCTCCCCTGGAGGTACCCGGAACCGGCAAGACGGAGCCGCTGCTGAGCGGTGACCTCGCCCTCGACCCGGCCACGGATGCTCAGGTTGCGACACTCGAGCCGGGCCTTCACGACGGCAGAGGCTTCGACAGTCACGTCGCCGGTGGTGATCACCTCACCGTCGATGCTGCCGAACACGACCAGATCGCTGCGGATGATCAACTTCCCCTCGAGGCGGTCATCGGCGCCGAGGGTGACCGTGCCGCCGCTAGAGTTCTCGCCGGGGCGCTTTCCGTCCGGTTTGGATATCACCACTGACTCTTTCGCCTCCGGGGTTGCGTTGATCTTGTCTGCGGTCTGGTCCATGTCTGAATCCTTCCCCTACGCCGATGGACAGGTTGGTCAGTCTACCGCTCCGGTACCCCCTGCCCCCCCCGATCGGGAGTGGCCGTCGGCGACTCGTTACGCCCGCCACCTCGAGGCCTACTACGACGCCATCAATGACGCCTACGACGACTGGTCCTCGGGCATCCACCGCCGGCTGGGCGCTCGCCTGGTCGAGATCGCATCGCCTCTTCCCGGCGAGCGCCTGCTCGACGTCGGCTGCGGCACAGGCCTGGTCACCCAGATGGCGGCCGAGCGGATGGGCACCTCGGGCGAGGCGTTCGGAGTCGACATCGCCAAACGCCTCCTGGAGGTCGCCCAGCGGCGCGCCTCCCCCCACGTGCGTTTCTTCCACGTTCCCGCCGAGGCGCTGGTCTTCAGCGACTGCACGTTCGACGTGGTCACCATCGGCGACTCCCTCCCTTATCTCTCCGACCCGCGACGCGCCCTCGAGGAGGCGCATCGGGTGCTGCGGCGCGGCTCACGGATCGCCGTCTCCGTGCTCGACCGTGCCCTCTCAACGCCCGCTCAGGAGGTGTTCCACGAGCGGCTCGTGGCCCTGGAGCTCCGGCACCCCGTGGTGGTCCCCCGCCCCCCCGGCGACCGGAACCGGTTGGGCGAGCCCGAGGTGCTCGCCCACCTGCTCGCGTCCGCAGGTTTCACCGACGTCGTGACCACGATGATGGTGACGGGGGGGAGAGCGGCGGCGGCACGAGAGTGGACCGACCTGATGATGGGTGCGGGGCCCTCGTCCCACGCGCTGCTCTCGGTCCTGGGGCCATCGGTGCGGGCGGACTTCGAAGCCGACCTCACCGAACGGATGGAGCAGCTCGGGGAGGACGAGGCCTTCCGCTACCACCATCCCTTCACCTTCGCAGAGGCCATCCGCCCGTAGAGACCGGAGCCGTGGACGGCGCTCGCCCTGCTGGTCGCGCTCCTGGTGACCCTCGCCCAGAGCCGCACCTGGCCGTGGCAGCGGGCCGGTCACGATGGCGCGACGGGGTCTTAGCCCAGGGGGCGGCGGCCGTACCATCCGGCCCGTGATCACTCGTGTGGCGCCGGAGCGCGCCGTCCGGGGTCGCCAGCGCTCCCCACGGCTGCGGCGCATCCGCCTCCTCCTGCTCCTGGCGACGGTCGCCATCTCCGCGGTGGCCCTCTTCTCCTTCGTGATCCAACCGCTGACCGGGCATTTCGGAGGGCCCTTCGAAGACTTCTCCGCCTACCTCGGCGCGGCGCGGTCGATGGCCGCCGGCGGCTCAGCCTATGCGAGTTTCAGCTCTGCCCCCGTGACCGAGACGGGCTTCGTATACCCGCCTTTCGCCGCGCTTCTGGTCCGCCCGCTGGCGCTGCTCAGCACCCGGGCGGCGACGCTCGTCTGGCTGTGGCTCACCCTCGCCTGCGCCGTCGCCGGCGCAATAGTGGTCGCCCGAACCGCCCTGCCGAAGTCGTGGCCGAGAGTCGAGCTGGCGATCCTGGCGGCCGTGGCATTCGCCCCGGCCGCCTACAACTACTGGCACGGACAGATCAATCCGGTGATCTTCCTCCTGCTCGCGATCTCCTACTGGTCCTACGTCCGCGATCGCCAGGTGACCGCCGGCATCCTCCTCGGTCTGGCCGCCGGGATCAAGATCGCCCCGGTCATCTTCCTGATCGTGCTGATCCGGCGCCGCTGGTGGCGCGGAACCGCTGCGATGGTGTCGACCGGCATGGTCACCCTGATCCTGGGAACCCTCGCCGTGGGGGGAGGGGCGGCGGTCACCTTTGTGACCAAGGTCTTGCCCGGCCTCAACCGCGCCACGGGGTGGATCTACAACCAGTCTCTGGGCGGCGCCATCAGCCGCGTGGCGTACCAATCGGTCCTGGTGGTGCAGCCGACCTCCTGGCCGGTTCAGGTGGCCAACATCGTGGCGGCACTGCTCGTCGTGGGGCTCGCGGGCTGGGCGGTGCGGCCGGAGTGGCGGTCCTCCGAGGAGAGGGGAGCCGAATTCGGGTTGGCGATCACGGCGATGCTGCTGGCCGGCGGCGTCGCCTGGTACGCGCATTTCATGCATCTCATCATCCCGCTCGTCTGCGTCCTCGGCCTGGTCGCCGCGCGCGGGTGGCGCGCAGAGCGATCGACCGCCCTGGCCGCGGCGGGGGTGCTGATCGTCTTCGGGCTCGTCGCCCCCCTGGCGATCTCCGGCCTCAGCATGAACGGGATCGTGGCGGTCAGCCGGACGCCGGGCTGGTGGCCCTTCCTCCAGCTCTGCTCGCTGCCTTGCGCGAGCGTCCTGTGGCTGTCCATCGCCCTGGCCCGGAGGCTGCGGCGGGAGACGGCGCCGGCCGATTCACCCGCTCGTGACGACGCGCCGGCCGTGGGGGTGACCGCCTAGGCGGCTCACACGGAGGGTGCGGCGTGCTCCTTCTGGTGTGCCTCGATGAGCTGCTGGGCCACGTGCGCCGGAACCTCCTCATAGTGGGACGGCTCGGTGGCATAGCGGCCCCGGCCCTGGGTGAGGGCGCGGAGGTCGATGGGGAAGGTGAACATCTCCGCCTGGGGCACCTGGGCGGTCACCTCGGAGCGGCCGTCGCCGAGCGGGTTCATCCCCGCGACCCGTCCACGCCGGGCGTTGAAGAGACCGATGACGTCGCCGGTGAAGCGCTCGGGGACCAGGACTTTCACGATCACGATCGGTTCGAGCAGCACGGGAGAGGCCTTCTGCACCGCCTCGCGCATGGCCATCGAACCGGCGATCTGGAAGGCGATGTCCTTGCCGTCGACGGGGTGGGTGGAGCCGTCGACCAGGCGCACCCTGACGTCGACGACCGGGTTGCCGCTGATCGCCCCCTGCTCGATGGTCTGCCGGACGCCCTTCTCCACGGAGGGCCGGAACTGCTGGGGGATGGACCCGCCGAAGATCTTGTCCTGCCATTCGAAGCCGCTGCCGCGAGGCAGAGGCTCGATCTCGATGGTGCAGTCGCCAAAGAGGCCCGCCCCGCCTGACTGCTTCTTGTAGCGGTGCTGCACCCGTGCTGTGCCGTTGATGGTCTCCCGGTAGGGGATGCGCGGTGCGTGAATGGTCGCGTCCACGCCGTACTTGCGCTTCATCTTCTCGAGCACCACGTCCAGATGGACGTCGCCGAGGCCGTGGGCGATGACCTCCTGGGTCACCGGATCGCGGTCGATCGAGAAGGTGGGGTCCTCCTCGCCGAGGCGCGCCATCGACTGCATGATCTTGTCGTCGTCGCCCTTGGTCTTGGCGCTGATCGCCCCCGAATATGCGGCGGTGGGCAGCGTGATCGCGGGAAGCACGACCGGCGAGGCGCGGTCGCAGAGGGTGTCCCCGGTCGCGGTGGCCTGGAGCTTGGTCAGCACCGCGATCTCACCGGCACCGACCTCCCCGGCGGGCACCACCTGCTTGCCCATCGGGCGGCCGAGCTGGGCGAAGCGCTCCTCGCTCTTGCGGCTCGCGTTGTAGGGGTGGGTGTCGCCCCGCAGCGTGCCGCGCAGGACACGAACGTAGGAGAGCTTGCCGAAGTTGTCCACGGCGGTCCGGAAAACCTGGGCGACCAGGGAGCCCGCCGGGTCACAGCGGATCTCGACCTCCTTGCCGGCGCCGTCGGTGCCGCGACGCACCCGCTCTTTGGGCGAGGGGAGGAAGCGGACGATGCTGTCCAGGACAAGGGCCGCGCCGCGGGCGCCGATCGCCGCCGCGCAGATGACCGGCACCAGCGTGCCGGTGGCGGCACCGCGGTGGACAGCATCGCGGACCTCGTCGGAGGAGAGCTCGGTGCCCTCCAGGTACTTCTCGATGAGCGAGTCGTCCGTCTCGGCGGCCGCGTCCATGAGGGCGCTCCGGGCCCGCTCGATCTCACCGCTCATGGCTGCAGGGATCTCGGTGGCGACGGCGCCGCCGTCAGTCCCGTAAAGGTGGGCGGTGCCGTCGACCAGGTCCACGTAGCCCTGTAGCGATTCCGCCGCCCCGATGGGAACCACGACGGCGATCACCTTCCGCCCGAAGGCATCCCGGAGCGCATTGACGGTGGCCTCGTACGCCGCGTTCTCGCGATCCATCCGGTTGACCACGATGAGGCAGGGGAGACCAGCCGCCGTGATCATCTCCCAGGCCAGCTCGGCGCCGACGGGAACCGAGCCGTGGGCGCTCACCACCAGGACGGCGGCGTCGGCACCGGCAAGAGCGCTGGCGACCTCGCCGGCGAAGTCCTGGAAGCCGGGTGCGTCGATGAGGGTGACCTGGGTCTCCTTCCAGTCGCAGTGGGCGACGGCGGAGCTGATGGAGATGGAGCGGCGCTGCTCCTCGGGCTCGAAGTCGAAGATCGAGGTGCCCTGGTCGGTGGAGCCCAACCGGGGGGTCGCCCCCGCCGTGTGCAGAAGCGCCTCGCACAGGGTGGTCTTGCCGTCGTGGCTGTGGCCGACGACGGCCACCGTGCGAATGCGATCCGGTGCTGGCGTGGGCATGGCGTGACGACCTCCTGGGAGACGTCGGCCCCTCTGGGGCGGCGGTGGCAGCCAATGGTATTGCGAGGCATCACCACTCCGTCCGCTGCAGAGGGCGGCTGACCGGCGGGCTGGCGGCGCAGGAGGGTTCGAGGGCAGACTTCCCTCTGGATGCTCACCCCCCGCCTCGCCGCCCTCGCCCTCCTCCTCACTGCGTGCGGCAGCGAGGCGGCCGTCCCCACGGCAACGCCCACTTGCCGGCCGGCACCCACCCTGGCGATGCCGTCTGCCTCAGCAGCTCCGGTGGTGGCGACGGCGAACCAGGCGCAGGTCGACCCCGGAAGCACGGTGACGTTCACCGAGACGGCCTCCGGTCCCGCAACCCTCGAGGTCGACTGCTCCCAACCGCTCCAGGTCGTGGTCACCGATGGCACCGGACTGAGCGTCTACAGTGGTTACTCGGCGGCCGCCCCCTCCACCGCGTGCGAGGAGGTCACCCTCGCCGACGGGGCCTCCGCGACCTACCAGGTGACCTGGCCGGTCGAAGCGTCGATCCCGGGCGGGACCTACACCGCCACCCTGACCCTCGGCGACGCGCCCGAGCTCACCCTGACGCTGGCGGTCGGGACCCTGCCCGACGAGTGCTAGTAGGCGGAGAGCCGGGTTCGGGCTCGCCGACCACGACCAGGCTGTCGCAGAGAGGGCTGCCCGGGTAACGGGTCCAGCCGTCGAAGGTGTGGGTCACCCGCATCCCGGCCCGGGCGAAGGCGACGGGGATCTCCTCGAAGCGCAGCAGCCGGCTGGTGGTCTGCTGGACGGCGACGCGGCCGCCCGGGAAGATCGCGACCTCGCGGAGGATGAAGAGATTGCGGGTCCGGTCGAAGACGCTGTCGCTGAGCAGGAGCTGGCGGCGCTTCCCGAGCAGAGAGCCGTCGGCGACCTCCCAGGCCGAGAGCCGCCCCGGCAGCTGGTCGGGCCGCAGCCGGAACTCTGCGATCAGCCGGCCACCGGGTCGGAGCGAGGCGGCAAGCCGGCGCAGCGCAGCGGCCTGCCGGGGCGCGGTGAGATTCTCGAGGACGTAGTAGATGAGGAGGACCGCGTCGTACCGCGGCTCGAGCGGCAGGTTGCGGACGTCCCCCACCTCGAAGTGGGTGAGACGCGCCACCCCGCTGGCTCGGGCCTCCTTGCGGGCATGCCGGATAACGGCGGGCCCGACGTCGATGCCGTCGACCCGGTAGCCGAGCTCGGCCAGCCCCACCGCGTACAGGCCGGGCCCACAGCCGGCGTCCAGGACGTGGGCCGGCGGGTCGGGGAGCAGCTGGCGAAGGCGCGTGACGTGCCGCTCGATCAGCGTGCGGCGCCGGCTGGCCCCGTCGTGAGCCTGGTCGAGGTGCTCGGCGAGGAGCCGCCGGCTGAACGCTGGGTCCGACCAGTCCAGCTCGGCGTCGGGGTCGAACGGGCGCGGCCAGGCGGGAAAGCGGGAGAGATGGCGGACCAATGGCACAGGTGGGGCCATTCTGGTCCCCCGCGAGGTGGTTGGCTCAGCTAGTCTCGTGGCCGTGAGCGTGACCGCGACGCCTCTCTCCGCCGCCATCGCCTTCGTGATCGCCTACGTGGTGGGCGCGCTGCCCGTCGCGTGGCTGCTGGTCCGGCGGGAGAAGGGGATCGACCTGCGCCTCTTCGGGGGTACGGGGGCGATCGACACCCTCCGGGCGGCGGGCCCCTCCACCGCGCTCCTCGCGGGCCTCATCGAGCTGCTCAAGGGCGGCGTCGTGGGCCTCATCGCCTACCTCCTCAGCCACCATACGGACTGGTTCGCCGCCAGCGCCATCGCCGGGTGCGTGGTGGGAGACGCATTCCCGATCGGCTTCCGGCGCGGCGGGCGCGGGCTGGTGCCGCTGATCTCGGGGCTGGCGCTCTCCCTGCCCCTCGCCGGTCTCCTCTGCGCCATCATCGCCGTCCCGGTGGCGATCACCACGCGGATGCGGGGGAGCGTCTACGACCTCGCGGTGACCGTCGCCGTCCCCCTCGGCCTGCTGCTCGGGAGCTTCGATTGGCGTACCCTCCCGCCTGCCGTCGTGATCGTCCTCGCGCTGGTGGTCCGCTCCCGCATGCGACGCGTCGCCCGGGCCCGCGCCGCCCTGACCCGTGGCGCCGGTGCCACCATCCTCGATCTACCCCCCTCACCCCCACAGGAGCCCTGAATGCACGCCGTCGCCAGCATTGACAGCCTCGTCCAGGGGTGGGTCGGGACCTATGGGCTCCTGGCCATCCTCTTGCTCATGACCGTGCAGTGCGTCGGTGTCCCGTTCCCGAGCGAGGTGATCATGCCGGTCGCCGGCTACCTCGCCTCGACCGGCTCGCTCAACCTGGTGGCGGTCGTGGTCGTCGGCATCGTGGGCAACGTGGTGGGGTCGCTCATCGCCTACGGGCTGGCGGCATGGCTCGGCGAGCCGGTGCTGCTCGGACCGGGACGGTACATCGGGATCCGCCCCGACCATGTCGAGATGGCCGACCGATGGTTTCGCCGGCACGGGACCGGCGCCGTCTTCTGGGGCCGATTCCTCCCCGTGATCAGGACCTACATCTCGTTTCCCGCCGGGCTGGCCCGGATCCGGATCACCACCTTCACCGCGATGACCTTCCTCGGCACCGTGCCCTGGACCGTGGCTCTGGGCGTCGCCGGCTACGAGGGCGGGAAGAACTGGAACCGCATCTCGGGCCCGATCGGCGACGCGGGCATCGTCCTGGCCGTGGCGCTGGTGGCGGTGGTCGTCGTCTGGTGGGTCCGGGGCCGGGGGCGCTCGGCAGCCCCGGCCTCCGATCCCGCGCGCAACGCGCCACCGGACCAGGGCGCGGATGACTGACCAGTGATCGGGCTCGTCGACATCGGCGGGACCAAGTGCCTGGCGAGCGTCACCGGCGAACGCGGCCTGCCGGGGACACCGATCGTGCTGCCCACCCCGACCGGAGGGGACCCGGGGGGCTTCCTCTCCGCGATGCTCGACAGCGTCCGCGGCGGAAGCGGGCTGGAGGCGATCGCGGTGGCGACCCCCGGCCCCTTTGACCGCGAGCGGGCGATGCTCCTCAACCCGCCCGGGCTGTCGGAGGCCTGGCACGGCCTGGACCTCCGGGCGACCTTGGGCAGGCACTTCGGCTGCCCCGTGTTCGCCGAGAACGACGCCAACTGTGCCGCCCTCGCTGAGGCACGCTTCGGGGCCGGGCGCGGCTTCCCGACCGTCGTCTACTACACGGTGAGCACCGGAATCGGTGCCGGCGCGGTGCGCGATGGCGAGCTGGTGATCGCCCGCCACGACACCGAGGCGGGCCACCAGGTGCTCTGGCCCGCGCACCTGGGCGGCCCGGAGTGCCACTGCGGTGGCCACGGCTGCCTGGAGGCCCTCGCCAGCGGCAACGCCATCCGCAGGCGCTTCGGCGTCGCACCGGAGGACCTGGACGACCCGTCGGCCTGGGCCGACATCGGCCGCTGGCTGGGATTGGCGGTGGTCAACACGGTGGCCCTGCTCGACTGCGACGCCGTGATCTTCGGAGGCGGGGTCGTCAAGGCCTGGGGGAGATTCGAGGTGGAGCTGCGGCGGACCGTCGGAGAGAGCCTCTTTCTCCAGCCTCCGCCGGAGATCCGGCGGGCCGAGTTGGGCGACGACCGGAACGTCTGGGGTGCGCTGACCCTCGTCCGAGGTTTGGCGCCGCCCGCAACGCTGGTACAGTGACGGGGTGTCCAAGCGAGTGAGCACGGTTAGCATCGATGACGTCATCGCCTCCATCGAGACGGCGCGAGACAAGGTAATGGCCGACGAGGTCAAGTCCCTGGTCAAGCTGGGGCTCCCCAAGAGCGTCGCCTACAAGATGGTGGCCGAGCGATACCGGCAGCGCAACGAGGCCGATGAGGGCGAAGAGGCCGCGGGTACCCCGTGGCCTGACATGTCCTGATATCGGGATCGCGACAGCCATGGCCTACCTCCCCAACGGAGCCGCTGAGCGTCGGCAGATGCTCGAGGCGATCGGTGCCGCGAGTGTGGAGGAGCTGTTCGCGACGATCCCGGAGCGACTGCGCCATCCCCGGCTGACCCTCCCGGAGCCGCTCGCCGAGCAGGACCTGGTCACCGAGCTGGAGCACCTGGCGAGCCGCAACCATCCCCTCGGATCGCTGGACTCCTTCCTCGGAGCGGGCGTCTACCGCCGCTACGTGCCGGCCATCGTCCGAGCCGCGATCGCACGTCCCGAGTTCTACACGGCCTACACGCCCTACCAGGCCGAGGCATCCCAGGGCACGCTGCAGACCATCTTCGAGTTCCAGTCGATGATCTGCGAACTCACCGGCATGGACGTCGCCAACGCCTCCCTCTACGACGGCGCGACGGCAGCCGCCGAGGGCGTGATGATGGCCGTGGCCCAGACCGGGCGAGACCGGGTGGTCGCTGCCGCCGACCTGCACCCTGAGACGCTCGCCGTGATCCGCACCTACGGGCGGGGTCGCGGGGTCGAGGTGGTGACCACCGACGACGTGAGCACGAGCGTGGGAGCCGGCGATGCATGCGCCGTGGTCGCCCTGCCCGGGTTTCTCGGAACGGTGGAGGAGCTCGCCCCGGTGGCCCAGGCCGCCAGGGCGGTCGGAGCCATCTCGATCTGCAGCGCGGACCCGATCGCCTGCGCACTGGTCACCCCGCCCGGAGACCTCGGTTTCGACATCACGGTCGGGGACGGCCAGCCGCTCGGCGTCCCACCGTCCTTCGGCGGGCCCCACCTCGGCTTCATGGCGGTGCGGCAGGAGCTGATGCGGCGGATGCCGGGACGTCTGGTCGGGCTCACCCATGACCGCCACGGCCGGCGTGCCTACACGCTGACCCTGCAGGCACGGGAGCAGCACATCCGCCGCGAGAAGGCGACCTCCAACATCTGCACCAACCACGCCCTGACCGCCCTGGCGGCGACCGTCTACATGGCCAGGATGGGGGGAGCCGGGATGCGGCGGGTGGCCGAGATCAGTGTCCAGCGCGCCCACGCCCTGGCCGGCCGGCTGAGCGCCCTGGACGGCTTCGAGCTGGCCGAGCCGGCGCGCCCCTACCTGTGGGAGTTCGCGCTCCTGGTCCCCGGCGACGCCGAGGAGTTCGCCAGGGCGATGCGCCACCAGGGAATCGTCGCCGGCCTGCCGCTCGGGCGATTCGACCCGGACCGCCGCGAGCAGCTCCTGGTCTGCTGCACCGAGACGAGCACCCCCGCCTCCCTGAACCGGTACGTCGAGGCGGCGTCCCGCTTCGCAGGTCCGGTGACGGTGAACCGATGAGCGAGGCCACCGAACCGGGCATGGAGATGAGACAGGTGCCGGCGCCCGAATGGGCGGGCGAGGAGCCGCTCGTCTTCGAGCTGGGCGGCGACCTGGAGAGGGGGCCGCGAGAGGTGGAGACCGGTGTCGCGGACCGACCCCTCGCCGAGCTCCTGCCCGGTGTGGCGCTCCGCGCCAGCCCGGCGGCCGTCCCGGCGGTTCCCGAGCCGGTGCTCGCCCGGCACCTGGGACGTCTCGCCCGTCGCAACCACAACCTGCACCAGGGGATCTACCCGCTGGGCAGCTGCACCATGAAGTACAACCCGGTGGTCGACGAGGAACTGGCGAGGTTGCCCGGTTTCGCGGACATCCACCCCTACCAGGATGCCGGCGACGTCCAGGGCGCGCTGCAGCTGATGTGGGAGCTGGAGCGGCTGCTCTGTGAGATCACCGGGATGGCCCGGATCTCCCTCCAGCCCGCCGCCGGAGCCCATGGCGAGTGGACCGGGTTGCGGATGATCCAGGCGTATCACGCAGCGCATGAGGACACGCACCGGACCCGGGTGCTCATCCCCGACTCCGCACATGGGACAAACCCGGCCTCGGCAGCGCTGGCGGGCCTCGAGGTGGTGACCATCCGGAGCAACGCCGATGGCACCGTGGATGTCGCCGACGTCGCCCGGCATCTGGACAGCTCGGTCGCCGCGATCATGATGACCAATCCCAACACCCTCGGTGTCTTCGAGAAGGACATCCTGGAGATCGCCCGCATCGCTCACGAGGCGGGCGCGTTGCTGTACTACGACGGCGCCAATCTCAACGCCCTGGTCGGGCTTGCCCGCCCCGGTGACATGGGCTTCGACGTCGTCCACCTCAACCTGCACAAGACCTTCTCGACACCTCACGGCGGGGGCGGGCCGGGGAGCGGCCCGGTCGGGGTCGCGGAGGCACTCGCCGCCTTCCTGCCGACGCCCACGGTGGAGAGGGACGGCGACCGCTTCCTGCTGGACCACGACCGCCCTCAGTCCATCGGCAAGGTGCGGTCCTACTACGGCAACTTCGGGATGCTGGTGCGCGCCTACGCCTACATCCGTGCCTACGGCTCGTCCATCTCCGCGGTGGCCGAGAACGCCGTCCTCAACGCCCGCTATCTCCAGTCGCGGCTGCGCGGGATCTTCCCGATGGCGGTGGCCTCCGACTCCATGCACGAGTTCGTTGCGACCACCAAGGGGAGCCGGGTGGTGGGACTGCGTGCCCTGGACGTGGCCAAGCGGCTGCTCGATTACGGGGTCTACGCACCGACCGCATACTTCCCCACCACGATCCCGGAAGCCCTCATGTTCGAGCCGACCGAGACGGAGTCCATGCGCAGTCTCGACCTGCTCGCCGATGTCTGCGCGGCCATCGTGGCGGAGGCCGAGAGAGATCTCGACCACGTCCGCGGCGCGCCGTATCTGACGCCGGTCAGCCGCGTCGACGAGGTGGAGGCCGCGCGCCGGCCGGTGTTGCGGTGGAGACGGGCGGAGTGACCGTCCCGCGCGACGAGCTGCACCAGCTTCTCGCCGAGCGCGCCTTCCGCTGGGGGGACTTCGTACTCGCGAGCGGGAGGCGGAGCGATTACTTCTTCGACGGCAAGCAGGTGACCCTGGAGGGCCGCGGTCTCTTCCTGGCGGCGTCTCTGATGCTGACACGCTGCCGCGAGCTGGCTGTCACCGCGGTGGCCGGAGACGACGGGGTAGGCCCGCTCCTCGGAGCGATCGTGGCCCTGAGCGGAGCCGGCTCGGACCCGCCGCTCCGGGCCTTCATGATCCGCAAGGTGGAGAAGGTGCACGGCACCGCGGCCAAGATCGCGGGGCCGGTGCCGGTCAAGGGTGAGCGGGTGGCCCTCGTCGAAGATGTCGTCACCACCGGAGGATCGGCCTTCCGCGCCCTGGAGGCGCTCGCGCCCACCGGCGTGCTGGTGGCGGAGGCCATCGTCCTGGTCGACCGCGAGGAGGGTGCCGAGGCGGCCCTGCGGGCGCGGTCCCTGCCCTTGCACGCGCTCTTCCGGCGCAGCGAGTTCGGCACTCACAGCTGAGGCGCGGCTGAGAAAGACGCGCCACCACCGCATCGTGGCCAGGGTTTCAGCGGCCTCTCAGGGAGTCGCCGTCTGACCGGTGCCAGCATGGGGTCCACCTTCAGACGAAAAGGAGACCCGGCCCAATGAAGCTGCACCATCCCGTCCGCATCGGCATCGCCGCCTTGGCGGTGAGCGCCGCCCTCGCCGCCACAGGCGTCCTGCCCGCCATGGCCGCGACCAGTCCCTCTCCGACCGCCACCCCGGGCGCGTGCTCGGGCAGTGTCGCCACCCGCTTGGCGTGCATCGACCAGCGCGCCTCCAGCGCGGTCTCGGCGCGGGAGGCCGCGCTTCAAAAGATGACCACGGACGTCAACCACAGCAAGGACATCACCTCGAGCGACAAGGCGACCCTGCTCGGGCAGATCTCGGCTGACGAGAGCGGCCTCCAGACGCTGCTCGCCACCATCGACGCCGACACCACGGTGGCCAAGGCGCTCGCCGACACCCAGACGATCGTCACCGGTTACCGGGTATTCCTGCTCGAACAGCCCAAGGTGCATCTGGTGATCGCCGCCGACACCGAGACGACCGTCGGATCCAACCTCCAGTCGAAGCTGCCCTCCATCCAGACCGAGATCACCGACAGCCGCGCCTCGAGCCCACAGAAGGCGTTGGCGCAGACCGCGTTCGACGACTGCGCCACCCAGCTGGCTGCCGCCCAGTCGGCATCGTCGGGCATCGTCTCCGAGGTGATCTACCTGCTGCCCTCCGGCTACCCCGGCAACCAGCCGACGCTCGTCTCGGCCCGCGACCGGGCCCAGGCGGCCCGATCCGACCTCGGCAAGTGCAAGACCGACCTCCAGGCCATCCGCACCGACCTCACGAGCTAGGCGGATCTCGACCCGTAGTGGCGGGCGGAGGAGCGCGTTGCTCCCCCGCCCGTCGCGCGTCTCCACGGCGACGGCCCAGGGGCGCCGGCCGAATGTCTACCATCGCCGTGTGTTGCGGCACCTGCCAGTCGCCCTCGTGGCCCTCGCGATGACCGCGTGCGCGGGGACGATCCCGCACTCCTCGGCGACACCCACCCCCTCGCACTCGCCGACGCCGTCAACCGTGGCGACGGCGGCCCCCAGTTCCGCCCCGGACACGGAACAGGTGACGGTGACGGCCTCGGGAGTGGGGGCATACGACCTCCAGGCGTACCCGGTGGCCGTGCTGCGCAATCAGGCCTCCGCGCACGTCGCCACCGGGGTGGTGGTCAGCTTCGCGGTCCAGTTCCCGGGCGGGACGTACTCCCTCACCGCGGAGCCGGTGTCGCTGGCGGCGGGGGAGACCCTGGCGGTCACTGCCCTGTGCACCGACTCGTGCGCCCGGGCCACCAGCACCACCGTCTCTGTGACTGTCGGAGGCTGGGAGACCGGAGATCGCGCCGTCATGACCGCGACCTCGGCGACGTACGCGTGCGGCTCCCCCTGTGCGGGAACGACCGGATACGAGGGGGACGCCTCTGCAACCCTGAGCGGGCAGGTCCCGTCAGGGACGGTGCTGAGCCTGTCCGCAGCCTGCGAGGACAGTGCCGGGGCCATCGTCGGCGGCGGGCTCATGGAAACCGTGTGGCTGGGAGGGGCCTCGGCGGCCAGCTCGGTGCCCGTCCTGGTCAGTGCCACGCCGGCGTCGTGCCAGGTCTACGCGACGGAGATCAGCTGAGGCCGGTCACCGGCCGCGCAACCGCGGGCGAGCGGCAGAGCTGAAAGGAAACCGGCGGCCTCAGGCCAGTGAGCAGACCGGCCAGGCCGAGGAGTCCCCGGAGGCGAACATGCTCGCCGCAATGTCGGACTGCTGGACCGGGTCCCAGATGTCAGTGCCCCCATGAGCCTTGAAGGTGGACATGACGAACTGGAACAGGCCGTAGTAGGGGCCGGAGGGGTTGTACGAATTGGGGTGGAGAGTGGACTCGCACGTGGCGGTGCTGATCATCCAGGCAGGGTTGACCCCGTCCGCCTCAGCCGCCTGCGTGATGATGGCCTCCACCTCGGCGGTGGAGTAGGTGTCGGCGGGGATCTCCGTGCCCTCGACCACCTGAAGGGGGGAGAGCTTGGGGGCAGGGGGAAGGCTGGCGAGCACCGGCGCGCTGATCACCCCGGTCCCCGCGTTCAACGGGTCGCCGAGAGGCAGGATGTGGAAGCGGAGGAGGGAGCCGGCGGAACTGATCGGCGGGCCCTGGATCTGGACCGTGGAGGGGCCCGAGAACGCCGTCACGGTCAGGGTCAGCACGGCGCTCAGTGGCAGGATGGCAATCCCGACCGTCAACTCCCCGAGGCGCCGCGGAATCCAGATTCGGCCACTGCGGCGGCCGAGCCCGTGGAGTGGCTGGCCCAGGCGAGGCACCGACCGCGCCAGCGCGCCGGCGCGCCGGCTTGCCCACTCTGGAAGGCGCATCGCAGTCCGCATCGAGATGATCTCCCCTGACCGCCCCGACCGTTCCCCTCGTCGCTTCGCTGCGCGACTGGCGGAGGACGGCTCAGCTGGGTCTCCGTTCCACCGAGGTGAGGTGGTGGGCCTCGGACCGGCGGGGCCAACTCCGCCGTGCAGGATGCGATCGGATCGATCCGCGACCCGGGCACCCTACCACAGCCGCTCGGCGAGCGTGTGGCCCTCGGCCCCTCCGTGACCGGCCCCGTGCGGCTGCTGTCAGACTTCGGACCATGATCGACGACTTGCTCAGGGAACACCCCGTGGAGCGGCGGACCGTATTCCAGGGCCGGTTGCTCACCGTCCATGACGACACCGTGGAGACCGCCGACGGCAATCTCGCCGGGCGAGAGATCGTCGAGCACCCCGGGGCGGTCGCGATCGTGGCCACCGACGCCGACGGCCGCGTCGTGCTGGTGCGCCAGTGGCGCCACGCCATCGGTAGGGCGCTGTGGGAGATCCCGGCGGGCACCCTGACCCCCGGCGAGGAGCCCGAGTCGGCGGCTCGCCGCGAGCTGGCCGAGGAGACCGGATACACGGCGGAGATCTGGGAGCGACTCGCCATGGGCCCGACGGCACCGGGATACAGCGGGGAGCTGCTCCACTTCTTCGCGGCACGCCGCCTCAGCCCCGGTGAGACGCACACCGACCCGGACGAGCACGTGATCGCCCAGCTCTTCACCGAGGCCGAGACCGGCCAACTGATCGCCGAGGACGCCGTTGACGTGAAGACGATCGCCGGCCTGGCACTGGCCGGGTTCCCGATGGCGACGAGCGCCCGCGAGCGGAGCTCGACATCACCATGAGCGACCGCGCCAACGGAGCCGGCAGCTCGGACGAGGTGGTCGCCCGCGCGATCAAGGAGCTGATCGACTCGGTCCCCGGCGAGGAAGAGGCACCACCCCCGGAGGCTGAGACCTCGACCGTGCAACCCTGGGCGGAGACCGCGTCCCCGTCGGCGAGCAACAAGCGGCCCCTGGAGGCGCTGCTTGGCGAGTACGCCGCCCGGGTTGAGGCCGCGCCCGGGGCGATGGCTCGAGTCTCCACCGAGGCTCACCCCTCTAAGACCTTTTATGACCGCTTTGCCCGCTCGGCGGCACCTGGCGGCTCCGGACGGCGCCGGCGGAGAAGGGTCTCGGGGAGGAAGCACCGGGGCGGGCCTGGACGCGGCCAGCAGCCCCACTGATGCGGCCGGGCGCCCGACTCGGTGGGTGCACGGTCGAGGCGCTCCTCTTCGACTACGGGCTGACCCTGGTCAGCTTCACCCGCCCCTCCGAAGCCCTGCTTCGAGCCCACGAGGAGGTCATCCGGCGGCTCCGCGCGTCCGGAGTGGGTCCGCTTCCATCCGCCGCGACGCTCCTCGCCGAGGTGCACGACCGCGTTGAGGCCAGGGTGGCGCGCCACGAGGCGACCGGCGCCCTCAAGGAGATCGATGCCGTGGTGGAGGAGCGTCACGCGTATGCGGCACTCGGCATCCGGCTGTCCGATGAGCAGAGTGACGTGGTTGCCGCGCTGGTGCAGCAGGCCTGGTGGGAGGGGGTCGCCGTGTCACCTGCGACGGTGAGCACCCTGGAGGAGCTCAGGCGACGTGGCCTCCGTCTCGGCATCTGCTCCAACGCCCCCTACCGTGCCGTCAACCTCCGCCTCCAGCTCGCACACCTCGGGCTGGCCGGCCTCTTCGACAGCGAGACCTTCTCCAGTGAGATCGGCTGGCGCAAGCCGGCTCCCCAGATCTTCGCCGCCGCCCTGGACGGCCTGGGTGTCGAGGCGAGCCTCTGCGCGATGGTGGGAGACCGCCGCCGCGAGGACATCGCCGGCGCGCGTGCCGCGGGGATGGCCGGCATCCGGACCCGCGAGCATCGGGACGACCCCGGGCCGGGCGACGCGGACGCGGTGATCGACCGGCTCTCCGACCTGGTCAAACTGCTGTTCCCGCCGCAGGGAAGGGGCAACCGTGGTAGCGTCGTTGGCGAGGACACATCCCGTTGACCCGAGAAATCAAGCAGGAAGCGAGATGATGGATGCCGCCTTCCGGCGCTACCTGATCGAGCGATGTCGAGTTCGCGGCATCTCGCTCCATCGCCTTGCGCTGCTGTGCGACCTCAATCAGATCTACTTCTACCAGGCGGTCAACAAGAACAAGGACAACCCCCCTCCGTGGGTGCTCCGCCGGGCCGCGCCCCACCTGGGCGTCAGCTACGTTGAACTGTTGATCGCTGCCGGCTACCTCACCGAGGACGACCTCCGGGACTTCGCGGCCCGCCGGCCGTCTGGCTCCACCGAATAGCCGGCCTCCCGGCGGCTCTGCCCCGGGTTCCCCGACCGCCCCGTCCCCCCACTCCGGATGCGCGAGCGACAGAATCGGCTCATGGGCTGGGTGCGAGCGATCATCCACCTCGACCTGGACGCCTTCTACGCGTCGGTGGAGCAGGAGCGGCGTCCTGAGCTGCGCGGACGGCCGGTGATCGTCGGCGGTGGGGCGGATGGGCGCACAGCCCGCGCCGTGGTTTCCGCCGCCTCGTACGAAGCGCGCCGCTACGGGGTGCACTCCGCGATGCCGCTGGGCAGAGCCGTGCGCCTCTGCCCCACGGCCGCCGTGCTCCCGGTCGACTTCCCAGCGTACCGGCAGGCGTCGACCCGGATCTTTGCTCTGGCACGAGCGCTGACCCCCCTCGTCGAACCCCTCTCCCTGGATGAGGCATACCTGGACGTGACCGCCACCCCGGGCGACCCCGAGGAGATGGCCACCCGCCTTCGCGACCAGATCCTGGCGGAGACGGGGCTCCACGCGAGCTTCGGGATCGCCACCTCCAAGACCGTCGCCAAGATCGCCTCCGATCTACGCAAGCCGCGAGGGTTCGTCGTCGTGCGGCCCGGCGCGGAGGCGGAGTTTCTCCGGCCCCTTCCGCTCCGAACGCTTCCCGGGCTGGGCCCGTCGACGGCCGTCACCCTCGCCGGACTGGGGCTTCGCACCCTAGGCGAGCTGGCCGGGCATCCGGCGGCGCTGCTCGAGCGACGCCTGGGCAAGGTCGCAGCCCAATCCCTGACCCGCCGTGCCCGAGGAATCGACACCTCACCGGTGACGCCCCCCAGCGCGACGAAGTCGATCTCCCGTGAGGAGACCTACGATCGCGACGTTATCGACGCCGGCCTGCTCCGGGAGCGCGTTCGCCATCTCTCGGCCGACGTGGGGAGACGGTTGCGCGCCGCGGGGCTCAGCGCACGGACTGTCAGCCTCAAGCTCCGCTACGCCGACTTCACGTCCCTGACCCGGCAGCGCCCCCTCGATGGGGGAAGCGACAGCGATGCGGCCATCACGTCCGGCGCCATGGCTCTCCTCACCGCTGCTCATCAGCCGGACCGGCCGGTCCGCCTCGTCGGAGTCGGCGTGCATCACCTGGAGAACGCGGCGCAGCTGGATCTCTTCAGCGCACCGCGCACGGCTCGCGAACGCCACCTCGACGCCACCCTCGACGCGCTCCAGCGCCGCTTCGGCCCGGGCGCGGTCCACCGCGGTGCACCGTCCCCCGAGCTGCGCGACCTCGACTGGCGCCACGAGGATCTCCGCGAGCCATGAGGGCTGCGCGGAGCCGCCATAAGGCCCGCGTCCCGTGGGAGCGGCCCTACTCCCCCTCACCGGCGCCGTCGCCCCCGTCGTCACCATCGTTATCGACGTCGTCCAGGTACTGGACGATGTCGGAGTCGAAGTCGGAGCGGGCGTTGTCCAGTATCCCGGAAATCAGCTCAACCCGCTCCGGCGGCCAGAGGAGCACCGCCGCCAGCTCGGTCTCGGTGGGCTGGCGGCCGGTCTGACGGCGGAGCGCCACGCGGGCCACGTCGAGCAGGCGGGTGTCCTCGACCAGCTCGGCGGCCTCCGCGACCGCGGCTTCGTGCACTTCGATGACGTGGTCGAGATGACGGTTGACGACGCGGCGGATGTAGGCGGCGAACCCGGCACCATTGCCGGTGCGCTCGACGTACTCCTCGACCGCCACCAGCGCCGCCAGCGAGCCTTCCTGAAAGAGGTCGAGGAGCTCCATCCCGCGGTTGCGGTGGGCGATCGCCTCGGCGAGAACCGGGCTCAGCGCGTGTTCGACCAGGGCGGCGTGAGCGTCCCGATCGCCTTCGACGGCAGCGGTGATCAGGGCCCCCACGGCCTCGGTGGAGAGCTTGGGACCGGCGCGTACCTGGGCGGCCAGGGCATCGAGCTCGGTGTCGTCCTCCCTCACGCTCATGGCGGGGTCAGCATCCCATCAGGAAAGAGAACCTGCCCACGGCCCGGGCTCAAACGCCGGCCGGCGCCTTGCGGCCGAACTGGGCCGCGAAGTGCTCGACGGCCCGGCACACCTCCCTGCGCGCCGCCCCCGCGCTGGCCCGTTCGACGGCAAGGCCGGTGAGGCCGTTGCCGACCGAGTAGCGGGCGGTGAGCAGGACCCTGCAGCCGCCGCTCACCGGGCGGACCGTGCCCGTGATGGTGAGGTCGAGACCCTCCTCGAGGGTCATGACCGTGCGCTCCGGACTGGTCGCCTCCGTGCACACGAGCACCCCGCGGAGGTGGCGCCCGGAGATGCCCGCCTCGACCTCATAGCGCGCACCCACCCCCTGGGCGGGGCCACCGATGTGCACAAGGCCCTTCACGCCGGGCAGCCAGTCGGCGTGCTCCAGGTCGGAGAGGGCTGCGAAGGCCTCCTCTCTCCCGACCGGCACGGTGACGTCGGCGCTGGCCTCGATCACGGGTGGGACGGCTGAGAGCTTTGGGATGCCATGACTGGCCTTCACCGTACCACCGGGTGGACGCGGCCCGTGCCCGCCGCTGAACCGACTCTCCGTCGCAACGTCACCTCGCCGTCGCGAGACGACGGCGGCCGTCAGGTAGTGTCGGCACGAAGCGAATGAACGTTGGCATCGCCCTGCTTGTGGTCCTGCTCCTCCTCACCCTGGTGGCGGCTTGCTCCGCCCTCATGCGCCAGTCTCGACGCGATCGGAGCCGGCTGGAGGAGCGGGCCGCCGACCTGAGCGCCGCCGCCACCCGGCTCCGGGCGGTGGCGGACGCCGTGACCGAGGCCATCCTGATCCTGGCCGGTGACGGGCAGGTGACCCTGGCCAACCGGGCGGCCCACCGGCTCTTCGAAGCGGCGGACGGCACCCTCACCGGCTGCCACGTCGAGCGGCTGCTGCCCGCATTCCGGCCGGGTGCCTCCGATCTGCCGATGGAGGGAAGCGGCCCGGGCCAGGCCGAGGTGGCGGCGTTCCGGCGCGACGGGACCACCTTCTCGGCGCAGGTGGACAGCCGCCTCGTCGCCAAGGGCGAGGGTCGCATCGTCGTCGTGCGCGACATGTCCGAGGTCCGCGCCCAATCGGCCGCGCTCATTCATCAGACCCTTCACGACAGCCTGACGGGCCTCCCCAACGACCGGCAGTTCCGGGAGGCACTCCTCGCCCGTCTGGAGGTCGCCGCGGCGCGGCGGGCCCCGTTCAGCGTCTTCCTCCTCGACCTGGACCGCTTCGCGGAGGTCAACGAAGGTCTCGGCCACGGCGTGGGGGACCGCCTGCTGGTGGTCGTCGCCGAGCGGCTCCGCCAGACCCTCCGGGCCACCGATGTCGTGGCGCGACTGGGGGGCGACGACTTCGCCGTCATCCCGGGAGGCAGCGCCACCCCGGCGGCGAGTGCACGGATAGCCCGCCAGGTGCTCGCCGCCTTCAAGGAGCCCGTGACGGTCGACGGGCATGCCCTCGAAGCCGGGATCAGCATCGGTATCGCGAACTTCCCCGACCACGGCGCCGACGCGCAAACCCTGATGGCTCACGCCGAGATCGCCCGCCAGGCGGCCAAGCAGGCACGTCGGGGTTGGCGTGTCTACACCGCCGCGGATGACACATCCGAGATCGAGGACAGGGCGGTGCGCCTCACCGAGCTGAGGAAGGCGATCGACAACCAGGAGCTGGAGCTCTCCTACCAGCCGGTGGTGCGCCTCGCCGACTCGGCGCTGCTCGGCCTGGACGCGACGGTGCGCTGGCGCCACCCACGGCACGGCCTGCTGACTCCGGACCAATTCGTCCCGGCCGCGGAGGAGACCGAGATCATCCGGCCGCTCACCCGCTGTGCGCTGGGGCTCGCCATCGAGCAGCAGGCGCACTGGCGTGATCAGGGCCACGCCCTGCGGGTCAACGTCAAGATCGCCGGGCGCAACGTCCAGGACCACCAGCTCCCGCGCGCCGTGAGCGGCCTCCTGGAGCGGTGGGGCGTGCCGCCGGCGTCCCTCTCAATCACGGTCGACGAGAACACCACCCTCTCGCTGGAGGCTCCGGTCCTGCGATCTCTGGCGAAGATGGGGGTGGGCATCGCTCTGGACGACTACGGCTCCGACTCCACCTCGCTGCTCCGCCTCCGCGCCCTGCCCTTCACCGAGCTGCGGCTGGACGGTTCGCTGCTGGCCTCGGCGCGCCACGAGGGCGTGGAAGCGGCGGCAGTGCGCGGCATCGTCGAGCTGGCTCATGCCCTCCACCTCACCGTCATCGCGACCGGGGTCGATGACGAGGCGGCACGCACCTCGATCCAGCGACTCGGATGCGATGCTGCGCAGGGGAGCCTGTGGGGCGACCCGGTACCGTCGGGAGCCGTGATCCCCCTGCTCCGCCTGCTCGCCCGGCAGTCGCGCTTCCCGGGGCTCAGCCGGTACCGCCCGGGAGCCCCTCCCCCACCCCACACGGAGCCGGCGGAGACGGGCTGACCCGGGCCGCATCACCCGGTCGACTAAACTCGGCCGCCAATGGCCACAGAGCTCGGGATCGCGCTGCTCGGCGCGGGGACGGTCGGTGCGACGGTCGCCCGAGAGCTCGAGGTGCATGCCGATCGCCTGGCAGCTCGGAGCGGCGGCCCGCTGGTGCTGCGCCGCGTCGCGGAGCGGGACCCGGGACGAGCTCGCCAGCTGGCCGCCCGTGGGGTGACCGTCGACGCCGAAGCGGCCGCGGCGGTGGCGGCCCCGGACGTGGACATCGTGGTCGAGCTGCTGGGAGGCCTGGAGCCGGCCGGCACCCTGCTCGACGCCGCGCTCCAACGTGGACTGGGGATCGTGACCGCCAACAAGGCCGTCATCGCTACCGCCGGCCACCGGCTGGTGGAGGCGGTGCAGCCCGCCAGCGGTGGGTTGGCATTTGAGGCCGCGGTCGGCGCCGCCATCCCGGTTCTCGCGGTGCTCCGCGACTCGCTGCGGGGAGACGAGGTCCGGCGGATCACCGCGGTGATCAACGGGACCACCAACCACATCCTGGGGCGGCTCGAGGCGGGGGATGACTTTGACCGGGCTGTGGCCGACGCGCAGGAGCGCGGGTATGCGGAGGCCAATCCGACCAACGACCTCGACGGCCACGACGCCGCCCAGAAGCTCTGCATCCTCGCCTGGTTCGCGATGGGCGCGGAGGTGCACCCCGATCAGGTCCAGCGCCGCGGCATCCGTGACATCGATCCCGCCGACATCGTCGCGGCAGCCCGGCTCGGATCGGTGATCCGGCTCGTGGCACGTGTCGAGCGCTCGGGAGCCGGGTTGGCGCTATCCGTCCAGCCGACGCTCGTCCCGCGTTCCGGCCACCCCCTGAGCGACCTGGAGGGCGCCGACAACGCCATCGTCGTCGAGAGCGACCTGGCCGGCCGGCTCGTGCTGCGCGGGCGAGGGGCCGGAGCCGAAGCCGCCGCCAGCGCGGTGCTCAGTGACATCGTGGCGGTGGCCCGGGCTCGCCGCGCGGGCCGCGAGGTGCCGCAGCCGCCGGCAGCGCCGGTTCCGATCCAGGACGGGGAGGTGTCGGAAACCGCTGCCTGGCTCCGGGTGCGGGTTGACGGTCGCCCAGACGCATCGGCCGTGGTTGTCGAGGCGCTCGCGCGGGGAGGAGTTGTCGTTGAGCAGATCGGCCCTGGAGGCTCCGGCGTCGAGCTGGTGGTCCTGACCCGGTCGGCGACCCGGGCCGCCCTGGACCGGAGCCTCACGGCCCTGGAAGCCCTCGGGGTGCCGGTGAAGGTCGTGCAGCACCTCGACCGCCTGGGGGCCACGGCGTGACGGCGGGTGGCGCCCGGCGTGGGGCGGGCCTGATCGAGCGCTACGCCGAGCATCTTCCGCTCACCGCCAGCACGCCGCGGATCACCCTCGGCGAAGGGGGGACCCCCCTGATCGAGTCCCGCCACATCGGCGTGGACCTCGGTTTGCGCTCGCTCCACTTCAAGTTCGAGGGGCTCAACCCGACCGGCTCCTTCAAGGACCGAGGAATGGTGGTCGCCGTGGCCAAGGCACTGGAGGACGGCAGCAGGGCGATCATCTGCGCCTCCACGGGCAACACCAGCGCCTCGGCCGCGGCGTACGGAGCGCGCTTCGGCCTGCGCACGGTGGTGGTCGTGCCGGCGGGGAAGATTGCGCTCGGCAAGCTGGTCCAGGCGCAGGTGTTCGGAGCGACGGTGCTCATCATCGAGGGCAACTTCGATGAGGCCCTCCGGTCGGTCCGTCAGCTCGCCGACACCCATCCGGTAACCCTGGTCAACAGCGTCAACCCCAACCGGATCGAGGGTCAGAAGACGGCCGCCTTCGAGATCGTCGACGAGCTCGGCGACGCCCCGGACATCCTGGCGATCCCAGTCGGCAACGCCGGCAACATCACCGCCTACTGGCGTGGCTTCCGGGAGTACCGGGACGCGGGGCGGGCGACCCAGCTGCCCCGGATGGTCGGCGGCCAGGCGGCGGGAGCGGCCCCCCTGGTGCTCGGCACGCCGGTGGCCAACCCCCAGACGTTCGCCACCGCCATCCGGATCGGCAACCCGGCGTCCTGGGCCAGCGCGGTGGCTGCCCGTGACGAGTCGGAGGGGTTGATCGACTCGGTGACCGACGCCGAGATCGCCGCCGCGCAGCGCGACCTGGCGGGAGTCGAGGGCATCTTCTGCGAGCCGGCCTCGGCCGCATCGCTCGCCGTGCTGCGCAAGGCGGTCAAGGATGGCGCGGTCGCGCGGGGATCGCGGGTGGTCTGCGTCCTCACCGGGAACGGGCTCAAGGACCTTCCCGCGGTGAGCGATGGGCTGCCCCCGCCCCAGTCGGTGACCGGAACCCCGGCGAGCATCGCCGCCGCCATCGGGCTCTGACCCGGAGCCGCATGCACGTCACCATCCGGGTCCCCGCAACCGTCGCCAACCTGGGGCCGGGCTTCGACATCCTGGCCCTGGCGCTGCAGCTGCAGAACGAGATCGAGGCGTGGTCCGAGCCCGAGGGCGGCATCAGCATCGATCCCGGTCCGGACTCCGCCGAGGAGCTCCGGGACCCGGTCCGCAACCTGATCACCCGGGCCTTCGTCGCCGCCTGTGCGGACGCCGGGGTGGCCCCGCCCGGCGTGCGCATCAGCTGCCGGAACGCCATCCCCTTTGGGCGGGGGCTCGGCTCCAGCGCCGCCGCCGCTCTGAGCGGCGTGCTCGCCGCCAACGCGCTGGCCAATCTCGGATGGGACGAGCAGCAGGTCATCGCCCGGGCAGCCGAGATCGAGGGGCATCCCGACAATGTCGCCGCCGCCATGCTGGGCGGTCTGGTCGTCTGCGCCGGCGACGGTCCGGTCACCCAGGTGCACGTGCCCGACGAGTTGCGCGCCGTCCTCTTCGTCCCCGACGGGGAGATGAGCACCAAGGCAGCCCGCCAGGTGGTGCCCCACTCCTTCAGCCGCGAGGACGCCATCTACAACGCCTCCCGATGCGCCCTGCTGGTCACCGCGATGCTGACCGGCCGGCTCGATCTGCTCGGCGAGGCGATGCGGGACCGCTGGCACCAGCCCGCGCGCAGCGAGCTGATGCCCCACGTCCCCCTGCTGATCGACGCCGCGCTGGCGGCGGGGGCGCACGGAGCCTGCCTCGCCGGCGCCGGCCCGTCAGTGCTCGCCCTCTGCACCGGGGAGACCGAGGCGGTCGCATCCGCGATGAAGGCGGCGGCCGGGCTCGCCGAGGTTGCCGGCCACGCGGTCACCCACCCGGTCCGCAACTTCGGCGCCCGCGTGGATCTGGCCCCGTGACCGCAGGGAGCGACTCCGCCATGCCCGACACATCCCGGCAGTGCATCGTCCAGAAGTTCGGCGGCAGCAGCGTCGCCAGCGCCGAGCTGATCCAGCGCGTGGCCCGGCGGATCGCCGCCACCCACGCCGAACGTGGCCGGGTGGTGGCCGTGGTCAGCGCCATGGGTGACAGCACCGACGAGTTGATCAGCCTCGCCCACAAGGTCAACCCGGCCCCCCCGAGCCGGGAGATGGATCAGCTCCTCTCCACCGGGGAGACCATCACGGCACCCCTGTTGGCGATGGCACTGGAACGGCTGGGGGTCGCGGCGATCTCCCTGACCGGATTGCAGGCCGGGATCCGGACGAGCAGCGTCCACCGCAGCGCGCGCATCGTCGACATCGTCCCCCAGCGCATCATCGACGAGCTGGAGCGGGGCAGGGTGGTGGTCGTGGCCGGTTTCCAGGGTGTCGACGAGGCGCTGGACATCACCACCCTCGGGCGGGGCGGGACGGACACCACGGCGGTGGCCCTGGCCGTCGAGCTGAGCGCCGAACGCTGTGAGATCTTCACGGATGTGGCCGGCGTCTACACCGCCGATCCCCGGGTGGAGCCGCGAGCCCGCCTCATCCCCGAGATTGCGTATCAGGAGATGCTGGAGTTCGCGGCCGTCGGAGCCAAGGTGATGCATCCGCGCGCCGTCGAGATCGGCGAGACCTACTCGATGCCGATCGTGGTGCGCTCGACCTTCGAGGACCAGCCGGGCACCCTCATCTGTCAGCATCCGGCCATGGAGGATCGCCAGAAGATTCGCGGCATCGCCCACGACAGCGGCGTTGCCAAGGTCATCCTGACCCGGGTGCCCGACCGACCGGGGATCGCCGCCGCCGTGTTCAGCGCCATCGGCAAAGCCGGTATCAATGTGGACATCATCGTCCAGAACGTGAGCCACGACGGCTTCACCGACCTCGCGTTCACCATCGCGGAGGAGGATCTCTCCCGCTCCCGACCGGTGCTCGAGGAGGTGGCTCGGGAGGTCCAGGCCGGGCAGTTGGTGGCCGACACCGGCATCGCCACCGTGTCGGTGGTGGGCACCGCCTTCCTGGGCACGCCGGGGATGTCCGCCCGGATCTTCGGCGCCCTCTCGGCCCAGGGGATCAACGTGGAGCAGATCACCACCAGCCAGATCCACGTCACCGTGATCATCGCCCGCGACCGGGTCGCCGACGCGGTGAGAGCGCTGCACGCGGAGTTTGAGCTGGAGCACGATTAGCAGGGGGCTGAACCGCTCATGGCACTGAGCGTCGGCATCGTGGGCCTGCCCAACGCGGGCAAGTCGACGCTCTTCAACGCTCTGACTCAGGCCGGGGCCCAGGTGGGCAACTACCCGTTCACGACCATCGAGCCCAACACCGGGGTGGTGGCGGTGCCCGATGAGCGGCTGGACCGGCTGGCGGCGATCTTCTCGCCGCCCCGGGTGATCCCGGCGTCGGTGACCTTCACCGACATCGCCGGCCTGGTGAGGGGGGCGAGCCGGGGCGAGGGCCTGGGCAACCAGTTCCTCGGCCACATCCGCGAGTGCGACGCCATCGTCGTCGTGGCCCGGGGGTTCGAGGACCCCGACGTGAGCCACGTGGAGGGCGCCGTCGATCCCCTCCGCGATCTCGACGTCATCGAGCTGGAGCTCCAGCTCGCGGACCTGGAGACGGTGACCCGCCGGCTCGACAAGCGGGAGAAGACGGCCCGTCTCCAGAAGGAGAAGGCGGAGGAGGCCCTCGAGGTCATGCGCCGCGTCCGTGATCACCTCGACGCCGGTCAACCGGTGCGCACCATGGCGCTCTCGGACGAGGAGCGGGACCACATCCATGAGCTCTATCTGCTCACCGCGCACCCGCTGATCGTGGTGGTCAACGTCGGCGAGGGCGACGCGGGCAAGCCGCCCCCCGACGCCGTCGTCGAGCTGGCCCGCCGGCACGGTGGCGATTGCCTGGCCATCTCCGCCCGGATCGAATCCGAGATCGTCGAGCTTCCTGCGGCCGACCGCCGCGAGTTCCTGGCCTCCGTGGGGCTGCGGGAGCCGGGCCTCAACCGGCTGGCTCGCGATGCCTACGGGCTCCTCGACCTGATCACCTTCTTCACGGCTGGGGAGAAGGAGGTGCGCGCCTGGACGCTGCAGCGTGGCGGGACCGCGGTGGAGGCCGCCGGCGTCATCCACACCGACTTCGCGCGCGGCTTCATCCGTGCCGAGGTGGTCGGGACCGAGGAGCTGATCGAGGGCGGGTCGTACCTCGCCGTCCGTGAGTCGGGTCGTCAGCGGCTGGAGGGGAGGGACTACATCGTCCGCGACGGCGATGTCGTCCACTTCCGATTCAATGTCTGAGCGCGCCCTTGGCATCGTCGGCGTCGGTCTCATCGGCGGGTCGATCGGCATGGCGGCGCGCCGGGCCGGGTGGGAGGTGTCGGGCGTCGATGCGGATGCCACCCTGGAGCGTGCCCTGGAGCTGGGGGCGATCGATCACCGGGCCAGGCTGGACGACGTGCGCGGTGCCGAGATGGTGGTCCTGGCCGCGCCGGTGTCCCGGATCCCCGGCCTGCTCGCAGAGCTGGCGCCGACCGAGGCGCTGATCACCGACGTCGGCAGTGCCAAGGCGGCGATCGTCCGCGCCGCCGCCGCGGCGGGCATCCGCCGCTTCGTCGGCGGCCATCCGATGGCGGGGAGTCAGCTGGGCGGGGTGGCCAATGCGAGCGCAGACCTCTTTCAGGGCGCGCGCTATCTGATCACCCCGACGGGCGACACCCTCCCAGAGGCCTACGCGCGGGTCACCCAGTTTGTCCGCGACGACCTCGGCGCGGTGCCGACGGCGGTCGACCCGGAGCGCCACGACCAGCTCGTGGCCGCGCTCTCGCATCTCCCCCACCTCCTGGCCGTCGCGCTCCTGGAGGTCACCTCGGGCATCTCTCCCGACGCCCTCTCCTTTGCCGGCCCCTCCTTCCGCGACCTGACCCGTGTCGGTGCCGCCAATCCGACCCTCTGGGCGGACATCCTGGCCGAGAACGCGGGCGCCATCCACGAGGTGCTCGGCTCCTTCAGCGAGGCCATGCGCCGGCTTGGCGGCGACATCGACGACCGCCCCGCCACCGAGCGCCATTTCGCCGAAGCCGGCGCCGCCTACCAGACCCTCGGCGGGTTCCTCATCGAGCAGACCGGGCGCAACGTCGACCTCGCCGTGCCGATCGAGAACCGGCCCCGGGTGCTCGCCCAGGTCACCACCCTGATGGGGTCCCACGACATCAACATCCTCGACCTCTACATGCAGCACTCGGACACGCGCCACGCCGCCCTGGTCCTCACCATCGACGCGGCCTCCGTCGACCGAGCGCTCGCACTGCTGCGGGGCGCCGGCTTCCACGCGGAGCCCCTGACCCCCGGCCAGGCGGATTAGCTGGCTAGCTCGGTCACCTCGGAGGCCGGGCGGAACTCGGACGGCCGCTCCGTCCTCACCACCTCCTGGCGCTTGAGGAAGTTGAGGGAGGTCACGGCGGCGACCAGCAGCACTGCGCCGGCGATCTCGAGCGGCTTCAGGGGTGACCCGAATCCGACCGGGGTGGGGAGCGAGAAGATGAGGAAGAGGGCGGCCGGGTAACCCAACTCGGCGAAGCTCGAGATCGAGGCGGGAGTGCTGGAGAGGGCGCGGTAGTAGAGAACCATGGCGATGAGGCCCGGGATCAGGGCGATGCCGAGGAAGCTCGGGAGCTGGCCGATCGAATACTGGGAGAAGCCGGCGACACCGCGATCGGTGAGCATGAGGATGAGGAGCACCGGCAGGGCAAGGACGAAGCGCATCGCCGAGGTGCTGGCGAAGGAGATCCCGGAGAGGGTGTAGCGGCCGAGCACCGTCCCCAACGCCCAGAGGGCCACGGCTCCGACAACGAAGAGGGCGGCCTGGAGCTGAGCCTGAGGGGCGGTGGGGCTTTGGGAGAAGACGATGAGCGCCGCGCCGGCCAGGGCCGCGGCGGCGATGGGCCAGAAGGCGGGCCGCCGGCGCTCGCGGAGAACGATCCAGGCGAGGGTCGCCCCGAAGACCGGCTGGAGGAGGTAGAGGAGGTAGACCTCGGACTGCACCCCGAGGCTGGCGGCGTGGCTGAGGGAGGGGGCGAAGGCGTAGGTGAGAGAACGGGTGAAGAGGACGGTGGCGATGGCCTGGGGGCCGGCGGCGATGACGGCCAGGGCCAGCCAGGTCCGCCACGCGGCGGTACGCAGCTCCCGCACCACGCGCCGCATGACCGGGATGAAGCAGAGGCTGATGAGCAGGTCCTCGACCAGGACGATCTGGCTCGCGGAGAGCTTCCACTGGTTGACGAGCTCGGGTCTGAAGTAGGCGTCCGCCGCCCAGAGGGCCGCCGCCAGGGTGATGAAGAGGGCCGAGTAGCGGTCTATCAGCCCCGCCCGCTGTGCCGGATGTGCCTGGGTGGTCATCTCCGATCGAGAGTACCAAAGGCGCCAGGTTCGGCCGGGGCGTCGGTCCGTCGCCCGTTGCAGGTGCCAGGGGCTCCGTCGCCCCTGTTACGCTTCGCGGCTGAACATGGCCAAGAAGACCAGGAAGCAGAAGCAGCGCACCGCCACCCGCCGCCCGGTCGGTGTGGCACCGGTGCGTCCGGTGACGGGCCCCGTGTCCGCGCCGCTCGGCGGCGATGTGAGCCGGACGGTCGCGGCCGATGTCGTCGAGGTGAGCCCACCCAGAGCTGCTCCGGTCGCGGCGAGCGCCGGGAGCCTGACGGAGCCCACCCGACGCCGCGTTGAGCGGGTCACCCCCGCGTCCGCGTCGAGCATCGCCGCGAGCCGGCAGCAGCGCGCCTCCGCCAAGAGCGCGCGCTTCGGGACCGCGGCGGCGCTGGTCGAGCCCCTGGACACCGACGATCCGGCGATCCCCTTCGATCGCGTCCCCTACGTCCCGTCCGACCTCCGCCGGATTGCCGTGATCGCCAGCATCATGGTGATCCTCATCCTGATCGCCTGGGCCATCGTCAGCAAAATCGACTGAGGTCGGGGGGCTGCGCCGATGCGTGTGATCCTCTATACGGGAAAGGGCGGGGTCGGCAAGACGACCGTCGCCGCCGCCACCGCGGTGCGCTGCGCCCAACTCGGACAGCGGACCCTGGTCATCAGCACCGATGCCGCCCACAGCCTCGGAGACTCGCTGGACTTCCCGCTCGGCGAGGATCCCAAGAAGGTCGCCGCCAACCTCTGGGCCCAGGAGGTCAACCCACTCCACCAGCTGGAGAGCCACTGGGACCGGATCCGCATCTACCTCAGCTCGCTCTTCTCCTCCCAGGGCGTCGACGACATCGTGGCCGAGGAGCTGGCTTCGCCGCCGGGGATGGAGGAGATCGCCTCCCTGATGCAGATCCGCCAGCACAAGGCCGAGGGCAAGTACGACACCCTGATCGTCGACTGCGCCCCGACCGGCGAGACGCTCCAGCTGCTCGCCTTCCCGGACGTGGCCCGCTGGTACTTGCAGCGGCTCTTCCCGGCCTCCCGGGCGGTGATGAAGGTGGCCCGGCCGGTGGTGCAGCCCTTCGTCTCCATCCCGCTTCCCCCGGACGAGATATTCGGTCATATCAAGCGGCTGCTGCTCGACCTGGAGGGGATGAAGAGCATCCTGGGCGACCCCAAGACCTGCACGGTGCGCCTGGTCCTGAACCTCGAGAAGATGGTCCTCAAGGAGGCCCAGCGAGCTTTCACCTACCTCAGCCTGTATGACTACCTCACCGACCTGGTGGTGGTGAACAGGGTGCTGCCGCCGGAGGTGACCGATAGCTACTTCGCCTCCTGGCGCAAGATCCAGGACCGGTACAACGAGTCCGTGGAGTCGCTCTTCGATCCCATCCCGATCCGCCGGTCCAAGCTCTTCGACCACGAGATCGTCGGGCTCGAGGGTCTGCGGGAGCTGGCCGGCGCGGTCTTCGGCGACGAGGACCCATCCCGTGTCTACTACCACACCGTGCCGCAGCGGTTGCGCCGGGTGGAGGGGCACTACGAGCTGCAGCTCCAGCTCCCCTTCGTCTCCAAAGAGGAGGTGGACGTCCGCCACAACGAGGGAGAGCTTTACGTCACCGTGGGTGCTTACAAGCGGGAGATCTCCCTGCCCCGCATCCTCAATGGCAAGCAGGTGAGCAGGGCAAGGCTCGACGGCGGCCTGCTGCGAGTCACGTTCACGGACAGCAAGCAATGAGCGTCGTGCCTTCGGAGGAATCGAGAAGATGAGTGACAGCCCCAACCCGATCCCGCTCTGGGTCCTCGAGGAGGCCGGCCGTCAGTTGGGCAAGCTGGTGCCCCCGGAGGCGGTATCGCACTTCCTCAACGCTCAGCGCGAGGTGGTGCTCGGCATCACCGCCCTGCTCGAGCACGGCAACCCGCCGGCGAGTACCAGCTCCCGGGGACGCCGCGTCCCCACGACCCAGGTCCGGTCCAGACGACCCCGCCGCGTCATCGTCGATTGAGGCGCGCGGGACGCCCGCATCGAGGAGACGATGCAGTGGGGGCACCGGGCACCCCGGTGAGGGGTGCCCATCCGAGCGGGGCGCCGGCGGCCCGGTGAGCCGGCGCGAACCGTTCAGCACCCGCCTGGCTCGGAGCCTCTTCCGCGACCGGCCCCCGCTTCATCCGCTCGCGACCCTCATGGTGGACGGCGAGTCCCGGCCGGTGGGCGGTGCCCAGCTCGTCATCCTCCAAGGGGGTAGGGTGCTGCTGCAGTTCCGTCCCTGGCCGCCCGGCTGGGAGCTGCCCGGCGGACACTGCGAACCCGGCGAGGACCCGGGCGTCACCGCGAGGCGCGAGGCCGAGGAGGAGACCGGCCACTCCGTGCGGGTGCTGGGCCTGGTCGGCGTCTACACCTGGGAGGGGCTGCGCAGCGCCGGAGACGCCGTCTTCCTGGGCGAGATCACGGGGGGCCGGGCCCGGCGGAGCATCGAGGCCTGGTCGTCCCGCCTCTTCTCCCCCGACGAGCTGCCGCGAACGACCTTCCCCTGGTGCCGGGAGCGGATCCGCGACGCGGTGGCGTGCAGCCAGGGGGCGCCACCCGTCCATCGCGTCCAGCCGGTGACCATGCGCCACGTGATGAACTTCGGGACCAGCTGGCTCCAGACCCCGGTGGACGCCCTGACGCGACGGCGGCGGCCGTGACCGCCCTCCTCTTCCTGGGCGCCCTGGTGCTGATCGCCGCGGCGTCGGAGCTGTTCACCAATGCGGTCGAATGGGCCGGCCACCTCCTCCACCTCGGGTCCGGGGCGACCGGCAGCCTGCTCGCGGCTCTGGGGACCGCGCTCCCCGAGACCATGGTCGTGGTGGTCGCCCTGGTCGGTGGCGCCTCGGACTCCGGCCAGATCGCCACCGGCGCCGTGCTCGGGTCCTCGTTTCTACTCCTCACCCTCGGGGGGGCGATCACCGGGGCGGCCGTTCTGACCCGACCCGGCGCCCGCCATCTCCAGGCCGAGCCGGCCCAGGTCCGGCGCGACCTCGGGGTGTTCCTGAGCGCCTTCGGCTGCGCGGTGGCCGCGACCCTGCTCTCGCGGCCGGAGCGGGTGGTGGTCGGAGTGCTCCTCCTGCTCCTCTACGCCGGCTATGCGCGCGCCACCCTGGGCGAGCGGAAAGCCGGCAGGGGTGCGCCCGATCCGCTTCACTTCATCCGGTGGCGGGCGGGCCCGCCGCCCTGGGCGGTGGTGGCGGCCCAACTCCTGACCGGGGCGATCCTGCTGGCGGTGGGGTCTGGACTCTTCGTCGACGCCATCCACACGGCGGCCACCAGCCTGGGGCTCAGCGCACTGCTGGTGGCGGTCGTCGCCGTCCCCTTCGCCACCGAGCTTCCCGAGTGCCTCAACAGCGTGCTCTGGATCCGGAGCGGCGATGACGGCCTGGCCATCGGCAACGTGGCCGGGGCGGCGGCCTTCCAGGCCTGCATCCTCGGCTTTGTCGGCATCAGCTTCACCACCTGGCAGCTGGGCGCCGCCGGGCTGCTGAGCGCCGCGTGCGCCTTTGCGACCGGCCTCTACCTGCTCGGCCTGCTCCGCGGCGGCCTGGCTCACGGCGGCTGGCTGCTGGTAGCCGCTCTCCCCTGGCTCGGCTACGTCATCGCCGAGCTGGCCATCTCCGGCCGCCTCGGCTGAGCGGGTGAGACGGAGAAGGTGACCAGAGAGGAGGTGGAGCCGGCGCCGAGCGCGGCCGCCCTCGGAGTGGCCCGCGACGTCTTTGGGCTCCCTGAGTTGCGCCCCGGTCAGGCCGCGGTCATCGGGGCCGCCGAGGCCGGCCGGGACGTCCTCTTCGTCGCTCCCACCGGCTCTGGCAAGAGCGTCGCCTACTGGGTCCCAGCACTCGCCTCAGCCGGTCTGACCCTGGTGGTATCCCCCCTGATCGCCCTGATGACCGACCAGGTCGTCCGCCTCCGGCGGGCCGGCGTGGCCGCGGCCGCGATCCATTCCCAGCAGGAGGCCGGGGAGCAGCGTGAGGCGCTCGCGGCAGCGCTCAGCGGCCGGCTGCGGTTCCTCTACCTCGCTCCCGAGCGCCTGGCGACCCCGCGCTTCGAGGAGCGCCTCGCCGAGCTCGGGATCGCCCGCTTCGTCGTCGATGAGGCCCACTGCATCTCTGGCTGGGGAAACGACTTCCGCCAGGAATACCGCCGCCTGGGCGCCGCGGTGACCGCCTGCGGGCGGCCTCCGGTGACCGCGGTCACCGCCACCGCCACACCCCAGGTACGCGAGGACATCAGCAGGAGCCTGGCGCTGCGGAGGCCCTTCACCGTGGTGACCGGCTTTGTCCGCATTGGGCTCACCCTCGAGGTTCAGCGGTGCCGCCAGGGTGCCGATAAACTGCGCGCGGTGGTGCGGGCCCTCGCCGAGGTACCGGGGAGGGCCCTCGTCTACTGCGGCCGGATCCGGGACTGCGAGGAGACGGCGGAGGCGCTCCGGGCGGACGGGATCGCCGCCGCCGCCTACCACGGCGGGCTGGACGGCCCGGTGCGGAGCCAGGTCCAGACGGCGTTCACCGAGGGCAGGCTCCGGGTGGTGGTGGCAACCTCCGCCTTCGGGATGGGGGTGGACATCCCCGATATCCGCCAGGTCATCCACCGTGACTTCCCCGCATGCCTGGAGGACTACCACCAGGCGGCGGGTCGCGCCGGGCGGGATGGCCTGCCCGCCCGCTGCCTGCTCCTCTACAACCCCGCTGACCGCGGCCTCCAGGAGCTGTTCATCGAGCAGTCGTACCCGGAGAGGGAGGTGGTGCGCGAGGTCTACCGGGCGCTTCTCCGGGCCGGTCGGTGGGACCTGGGGGAGCCGGATGAGCTCGTCCCGAGCCTCGACCGCCGGGCCGTGGAGGCATCGGTGCGACTGCTCGAGAACGCGGGCGCCCTGCTCCCCGGCGGAGGGGTGCGCCGTCTCAATGGAGCACCTGCCGACTTCGAGGAACGCCGGCGCCTCAAGGAGGCGGCCCTGGCCCGGCTTGACCAGATGATGGCGTACGCCACCTCGCGCGAGTGCCGCCACGCCCGCATCGCCGACTACTTCGGCGAGCAGGGGGTGCCGCGCAGCTGCCCCGCCTGCGACAACTGCCTCTCCCCGCGTCCCGCCGACCGGCCCGTCCCCGAGACCGCGCTGCGGGCGGCGCTCCAGGCCGTCGCCAGGTTCGACGGCCATCTCGGGGGCACCCGGCTTGCCGCCATGCTCCGCGGCGCCGATTCGTCCTGGAACAGGGAGCGCCCCTGGGTGCGGGAGCTGGACTTCTTCGGCGCCCTGGCCGGCTGGGAGGAGGCGGCGGTCCGGGATCTGCTCGTCGAGCTGGTGGAACGGGAGCTGGTCCTCCGCGGCCACGGGGAGCGCCCGACGCTCGGGCTGGCGCCGGACGGCCGGGCGGTGCTGAGCGGGGAGCGGGAGGTGACGGTGTTCGTTCCCGGATCGCCGCGCGCCGACCGCCCCGAGAGGCCGGCCTCACCACGCCACGCCGCGGGGCGCCGGCACGGATCCACGCCCGCGGTCGCTGCGACCATCACCGCGACGCCTGACGACCTGGACACGGCCGGGCAGCTGCGCTTCGAGCGCCTGAGGCGCTGGCGGCTGGGGTTGGCAAGGGCTGAGGCGCGCGCCGCGTTCACGATCTTCGACGACAGGACCCTCCGGGAGATCGCGGACCGGGACCCGGGTTCGGTGGCCGAGTTCCTCCAGGTGCGTGGTGTGGGTCCGGCGAAGGCGTCGCGCTACGGGGAAGCGGTGATCGGGGTGCTGCGGGACGGCTGACGATTCCCCCGAAGCCGGGCCCACCGTGCCGAACTGGGTGTCCCGGACCCCGTCTGAGATGATCGCGTGGCGGATGAGCCAGGCCACCGACACCTACACCCACGGGCACGAGGAAGCGGTTCTCCGCTCCCATCGGTGGCGGACCGCAGAGAACTCGGCCGCGTACCTTCTCCCCCACCTCCGGCCGGGGATGAGCCTCCTCGATGTCGGCTGCGGCCCCGGAACGCTGACCGCCGACCTGGCGGCGCGGGTCGCGCCCGGTGAGGTGCTGGCCGTCGATGTCTCCGCGGAGGTGATCGCCGAGGCAGAGGCGCATGCGCGGAAGGTGGGTTCCACGAACCTCACCTTCACGGTGGGCGACTTCCGCTCCGCCGGCCTGGCCGCGGGGTCCTTCGACGTGGTCCACGCCCACCAGGTGCTCCAGCACCTGCGCGACCCGGTGGGTGCGCTGACCGAGATGCGCCGCCTGGTGCGTCGAGGTGGCGTGGTGGCGGCGCGGGACGGTGACTACTCCGCCATGGTGTGGTCACCGCCGGCCCCCCTGCTCGACCACTGGCGCGAGATCTACCTCGCGGTGACGCGGCACAACGGTGCCGAGGCGGACGCGGGCCGCCGGCTGCTGGGCTGGGCCCGGGAGGCGGGCTTCCCGGAGATCGAGTACTCCACCTCCAACTGGACGTTCGCCACTCCGGGAAACCGCGGCTTGTGGGCGGAGCAGTGGGCGCAGCGGACGACCTCGTCGGCCTTTGCCCACCAGGCGGTCGAGTACGGGATCGCGACCGCGGCGGAGCTGGAGCAGGTCGCAGCCGGTTGGCGGTCGTGGGGGGCGCTCCCAGACGCCGTCTTCATCGTCGTCAGCGGTGAGATCCTCGCCCGCGGCTGAGACGGATCAGGCGTCGGGGCGGCCGAGCCGCCGCAGCTGCTCGACGACCTCCTCCGGCCGGCGGAGGAGCAGCGTTCCATGGGGATGGGCCGGCGCCGGAGGGACGGCGGGCAGGCCCCAGACCGCCCGCCAGACGGTGACCCCGGCGCGCCGGCCCGCCTCCACGTCGTGGTCGCTGTCGCCCACGAACACGGCCCGCGCGGGGGACGCTCCTAGCCGCTCGAGCGCCAGGATCAGCCCTTCGGGGCTGGGCTTGGGCGTGGTGACATCGTCCAACCCGATCACGACCGGAAAGTGACCCCCGAGGCCGGTGGCAGCGAGGCCGCGATGCAGTGCGGCCAGGCGGCGCGAGGAGACCACCGCGAGCAACAGCCCGTCCCGGTCCAGCTCCTTCAGCAGCTCGGTGATCCCCGGGAAGGGGCGGGGCGCCTCCGGGCGCTCAAAGAGCGGCAGGACCTCCGAGGTCCGGCCCGGCCAGGCCAGCTCGATGCGGTCCACGAGAGGCTCCCCCTCATGGCGCCAGAAGGTCTGGACGCCGGCTGCGGATGCGGGATCCGATGCGACCAACGCGGCGACCGCGGCCTCGTCGACGAAACGGCTGGCCACCAGGGTGCCGTCGAAGTCGAAGACGACGGCATCGACAGCGGGACGGCTCCGGCGGGGCGGCCCAGAGTGGTGCCGCGGCCCCGCCGCCTGCAGCGGTGGTCTCAGTGGAAGAGCAGCATCGCGGCGCCGACGCCCACGATCAGCGGTGCTCCGACGCAGGCCGCAAACATCTGCACCGAATCGGTCTCCCGCGGCCACCACTCGTGCGGGACGGCCCGGTTGATCGGCACGCGCGCCCGGCGGCGCCGTGGAGGCTGACCGAAGACCACGGTGAGGGCGAGACAGAAGAGGGAGACCAAGAGCGCGTAGTCGGCGGTGGTGGCGGCCGCGTGGGTCGCACCCGCATGCCACATCAGCGCCACGACGGTGAACGTCACGAGACCCAGGAGCGCGCCGAGGATGGCCCCGCGGAGGGGGAGCGCAAGGCTGAGGCGCGGCTCGCGCGGCACGGGCATGATGCCGCCCAGCGTACCACCCGGTACCGCGGGCTCAGGCAGCTCCGGCCGGCCGCCGTGAGAGGCTGCGCCCGTCATATCGGGGCCTGTCTCGTGACAATGTGCAACAAACCTGGAACGTCGGTTGACCGGATCGTTGCAGGCGCATACTCTCTGATCGCACCACGAAGAGCGGGGTGCAGTCCCCCACCGGTCCTACCCAACGTCCTAGCAGGAAATCCTGATGTCCCCACGCTCTCGGTTCGTCCTGGCGGCGCTCGGCGCGACTGCTGTCGCCGCCGCACCCGCCGCGGTCATGGCCTCGACGTATGTGGTGCGTCCCGGCGACACCCTGACCGGGATCGCGCTACGCCACGGCTCCTCGGTCCAGGCCATCGTCGATGCCAACCAGCTGGGCGCCCCCGGGGCGCTCCGCGTCGGCCAGCTGCTCGAGATCCCGGACCCATCGCGCAGCCTGCCCGCCTATGTCGCGGGCAGCCAGGACCTCGACACCTGCACGGTGACCGCGGGCGACACTCTCTGGATCATCTCCCGGCGCTACGGGGTCGACCCGACGGCCCTCGCCCGCGCCAACGGGCTCAACGTCAACGCCCTGCTCCCGGCCGGCGCTCAGATCCAGGTCCCCGGCCGTCTGGTCCGGGTCAACGCCCTGCTCAGCCACGTCGCCCAGCAGGCCGAGGTGGAGCCGGGACTGGTGAAGGCGGTGGCGTGGATGGAGTCGGGCTGGCGGCAGGACCTGGCGTCCCCCACCGGAGCGGTGGGGCTGATGCAGATCGAGCCCTACACCGGCGAGTGGGTTTCCCAATTCCTGGCCCACCGAGCCCTCAACCTGCGCACCGCCGAGGACAACGTGACCGCTGGGACCCTCCTGATCGGCCACCTCATCTGGATGCACGGGGGCGACACCGCCCAGGCACTCGCCGCCTACTACCAGGGCGACGCCAGCATTGCCGAGCACGGCCTGTTCCTCGACACCCAGCAGTACCAGCGCACGGTTCTTGACCTGATGGCGTCGGAGTAGCTGGACCGGTCATCCCCTCCCGGGCGGCTTTTCCATAGGGTTGTGCACAGGTTTCCGCACAGCTGCTCGCCGTCAGCCGGCCGGCTCTCCCGAACGCGCACCTGCCGTGATCTCAGGGACGGGGAGGGAGAGGCAGCGCACTCCGCCACCCGACTTCATGAACTCGCCCATGGGCAGACCCAGCACCCGGTAGCCGGCTTGCCGGAGCTCGTCGCTCAACCCCTCGATGGCCTCCGATGAGACGACCACGTCGCCGATCGCCATGGCGTTGCAGGCGAAGCCGGCGGCGATGCCGTCGGGGACCTCGATGACCCGCCCGGCGAGGCGCCGCACCCGCTCTCGCGAGGCGGGGGAGAAGGCCGTCGGTACGAAGAGGATGGTGCCGGCGTCGAGGGCGCAGAAGCAGGTGTCGAGGTGGTAGTAGCGCGGGTCGACCAGCTCCAGCTCGACCACGTCGACACCGAGTGCCCTGGCGACCAGGGGGATTGCGGCCCGGTCGCTCCGGAAGCCGTACCCGCAGACCAGGCTGTCTCCGACGAAGAGGGCATCCCCGGCACCCTCGAAGGGGATGCCTCCGGTGTCGAGGACGCGCATGCCGCGGTGCGCGAAGAGCTCGCGCCAGGGGCGCTCCTCCCCCTGCCTCTCCGGATGCCGGAATCTGCTGAGCACCACCCGGTCACCCCAGACCACCCCGGCGTTGGCCGTGAAGACCATGTCGGGAAGCCCGGGCACGGGGTCGGCGAGCACGACCTCGGCGCCGAGGTCCCGATAGGTGGCGCGCAGAGCCTCCCACTGGTCCGTGGCCCGCCGGGGGTCGACGGGGCTCGCGACGTGCATCCAGGGATTGATCTCGTAGACCACCCCGAAGTGGGTGGGGGGACACATGAGGATGGGCATCGCCGATGCCTCGTCGGGACGGGCCGATCGCACTGAGGCGGGGAACTCCCGTCAACCGATGGGCCGATCATGCCACAGGCGGTGACACCTCAAGGGGGAGGGCGCTCAGAACGGTGGGCCGGAAACCACGAGCCGGGACCGGCTGGCTGAGCGGAGGAGGCACGGGGTCCCGGCGGATGCACCAGACCGGGTCGATGTCGTCGCGCAGGGTGACGACCTCGACACCCCGCAGGCCGCCATCCGCGCCGCGACTGCGGTAATCGACGGTGGCGATGAGCGGTGACCGCATCCGGCCGCCCGGCGCGGCCCACCGCCAGAGCATGGACGTCTCGGCGATGTCCGCCGTCCCGGCCTCGGTCAGCCGTGAACCCTGGTATTCCGCCAGCCGGAGGCGGCGAAGGCGGGTGGATCCCAGCACCCTGTCGGTGGCGACCACCAGACAGTGGGCCCGGTGCTGCAGGGGGATGCGGAGACGCTCCGGCGAGGCCATTCCGGGGTGGTAATGGGCGCTCCCCCTGCGGGCGAGGAGTGCGGGCAGGTGGCGCGGGGCGGCGGCGTCCGCGAGTGCCTCCCCCTCACCCACGACCCAGTCGGGCACCTGGATCCGCGGGTCGGGAGGGGCAAGCCCCCGGAGCAGCTCGAGCCGGCGGTCGAGCGGGAGCCCCATGATCCCCCTGCCGTCGAGGTGGAGGAGGTCGATGGCCAGGTAGACGGCGGGAAGCCTCTGCTGGGTCGCCGCCCCCAGGGCCATCCTCTCCCCCAGGGCGACCAGATCGGGGCAGCCGGACGGGTCGAGCACGGCGACGACTCCATCGAGGACGGCGGAGCGGGGCGTCAGCGGCAGGGCGGCGGCCACGATCTCCGGGTACCGGTCACTGACGTCGGCGAGCGTCTCGCTCTGAAGGCGAATGGCTCCGGTGGAGGCGAAGAGGAGCGTCCGGGCGCCGTCCCAGTCGATCGAGAAGCGGAAGTCGGGATCGTCGAAGGCTCCGACGCAGGGGACCGAGAACTCCGGAAGGACCCGCCCCGGCAGCGCCGGAGGGAGGGGAAGGCAGAGGGGAAGAGCGGCGCCGTCGGCGCCCGGACGCCTGCGCCGATCGGCGGTCGGACGCACCCTGGTCAGGACGCGCGGCGGCGACGGGCGGTGGCGGTGGCCCGTTCCGGCTCGGCCTCGCCGCCGAGGGCCGCCTGTCGCTGCCGGGCGGACGCCTCGACCGACGCCTTGAGGACGGCCATCAGGTCGGTGATCTGGGCGAGTGGTGGTGACGGGATGCGCTCCAGCGGCTGGTCGTTGAGCTTCGCCTCGACGAGGCCCTGGACGGCGTCCCGATACCCATCCCGATGCCGGGCGGGGTCGAAGCGCGCCGCGAGGTTCTCGACCAGCATCACCGCCATCTCCAGCTCCCGGGCGTGGATCTCGACCTCGGCGTCGGGGAGGGCGAGCTGGCCCAGGTCACGGATCTCGTCCGGCCAGTGGAGGGTGTTGAGCAGAATCGCCCGCTCGTGAAGGGCGAGACGGCAGAGGTGCTCACGGTCGCGCAGGGCAACCTTTCCGACCGCCACCTTCCCGGTCTTCTCCAGCGCCTTCCTCAGAAGCTGGTACGGCTTGACCCCGACGGCCTCGGGTTCGAGGTAGTAGGCACCCTTGACGTAGACGCCGGCGTCGATCTCGGAGTCGTCGCAGAACTCCAGGATTTCGATGGTCCGGGTGGTGGCCAGGGGCAGGTTGTCCAGCTCCTCGTCCTCGATCCGCACGTACTCGTCCTTACCGACCTCGAAGCCACGGACGGCGTCGTTCCAGCCGACCTCGCACTCCTCGACGGGGCACCACCGCTTGTTCCGGAGCGGCGCGCCGTCCCGTGGGCAGAGGAGGCGGAAGGAGACCCCCTTGGACTCGTTGGCGAGGTACATCCGCACCGGGATGGCGACCATCCCGAAGCTGATGGCGCCCCGCCACATCGACCTGGGCATCAATCGAGTATATGCGGGCATCCCCGATCGCGGCGAAGGCGACCGGGGAGAGCCCTAGACGGTGAGCCGGTCCCTCACCACTGCTGGCGGGTGGCCGGCGAGCTGCCCATCAGGTCGAGACCGGGGTCCTCCACCGGGACGAAGGCGGACTCCACAGCCACCCGCCCCGGGCCGATGCAGCGCAGCCAGAGGTAGCGGTTCCCCCACGACCGCCAGGAGCGATACGCGCCCGCCGGGTGCTCGAAGTGGAGGTGCATGGAGACGGAGAGATCCTTGTAGAGCAGCGCCGTGGGCTTGATGAGGATCGTCTCCCCGGGACCGAGGCGCCGGACGAAGGCGTTCCCCTTGGCGTGGAGCAGCACCAGCCCGGGGGCTCGCGGCGCCGTGAACCGGTCCAGGAACTGGCCCATCGGGTAGTGGGTCTCCTGCTCGTCCTGGCCCTTGAGCGTGGTGAAGTAGATCCCGCTCATCACCCAGTCGTAGGCGGTGGCCCCGCTCGCGATCAGCATGGTGTGCTCGCGCACCTCGACCCCGCTGCCGACCTGGATGGGCAGGGCGACGATCTCGCCGGCCGCGTCGTGACTGAAGGCGATGTGCCCCTTGCCGCTGGCCTGGACCATCACCAGAGGCATGCCGGCAAGCATCCGGCTCCAGCCGCCCCGGAGCTTCAGGGTGTCGATCTTGACCCCGTCGTCGCGGAACAGCAGGGTGTGGTGCATGAAAAAGACGGATTCGCCGCCGTCGAGGGTCACGTCCGCCACCGGGACCACCGTGCCCTCGATCTGGCAGGTGGACTGGCCGAACTGGATCCGGGCCATGTCCTTGACCGCCGGCAGCTGGGTCCAGCCCGAGGTGTCCTGAATGGCCCGGACGTCAACCGGCGCACCGCAGGAGGGGCAGCTTCCGCCGGGGTTCTGGCTCGACATCCCGCACCAGGGGCAGGTGTAGGAGCCGGCCGGGGCCTGGGATGGCGGCTGGGCGATGGAGGGGGGCGGTCCACCGGCCGGCGGCTGCGGTGGCGCGAAGCCGGGCGGCGGCGCCGCGGGCGGCTGGGGCAGGCCCCAGGCGGGTTGCCCGGCCGGAGACCCGGGCGGCGGACTCCAGCCCTGCTGGACCTGCGACGGGGGCATCGGAGTGGCGGGGGTGCCCCAGTTCGGGGAACCCTGTGCTGGCGTCGTGGGGTTGGCGGGAGTGCCCCAGTTCGGGGAACCCTGACCGGGAGGTGGCGGCGGCGGGGAGGAGGTCATCTCGCGCTATTCGGTCGCGTGGTGGACGTACATCGACTGGATGCCAAGCCGCCCGGGACCGGTCATCCGCACCATGTGCAGCCCGGTCCCGCCGAAGAGCCCGGTGGTGAGCTTCTGGGTCTCGACCGTCATCTCCACCGAGGAGTCCTTGTAGAGGTAGGCACCGGGCTCGAGCAGGATCGACTGCCCGGCCGCGAGCGTGCGCTCAAAGACGTTGCCGTAGCCGTGGAGGATGAGCAGCCCGGGCTGCCCTGCGGCGATGAAGCGGTCCATGAACATCCCCTGCCCTCCGAAGAGGGCGGTGCGCATGCCCTGGATCCGCGTGTACGAGTACTGGATGGTGTGGGAGGCGAGCAGGAAGGCGTGCTCCCGGGCGTCCAGCTCCATGGACGGGTGGAGGGGCAGGACCACCAGCTCGCCGGTGGCGTCGCGGGAGAAGGCGATCCTGCCGGGCCCGCGGGCCGTCGTGACGATGTGGGGCATGCCTGCGAACGACCGTTTCATCATCCCCTGGAGGGGCATGACGCCGACCGGCACGGTCTGGTCCTTCCAGAGCATCACGTGGTGCTCGAAGAAGACGCCGTCCTGGGGCGAGAGGGTGATCTCGGCGACCGGCACCAGCTCCCCCTCCACCTGGCAGGCCGAGGAACCGAAGTGGAACTCGGTCATGTCGCGCAGCCGGGGGGCCTCCCGCCATCCCGAGTCGGAAACGAGGTCGCGGACGTCGAGGGGCGCCCCGCAGGTGACACAACTCTGGGCGCCGACCGGGCTTTGGCCGTGGCACCACTGGCACTCGACGCGCTGACCGACGGCTTCCACCATTGCATTTCTCCCTGTTGTGGACGGCAAGATCGTGGCCACCCGGCGCTCCGTCAGGTGAGGCGGATCCGGCGGCCGGGAACGGACGGAGAGGCCGGCGTCAGCCGGCGGGCGGTTGCGGCGGAGCGGGTGGGACGACCGGTGGGACGGGCGGGGCGGCAGAAGCTGGCGCGGCGCCCACCGGCTGGCCGCAGCCGGCACAGAAGCGAGCTCCAGGTGCCAGCTCGGCGCCACAGCCGGTGCAGTGAGTGGCCCCCAGCGGGCCACCGCAGCTGGGGCAGAAACGGCCACCGGCGGGGCTCACCGCCTGGCACTTGGGGCACTGGACCGTCGCCGCGGCGGGAGCCGGGGCCGCGGGGGCGTAGCCGCCGCCGCCGCCGGGGAAGCCGGGCCCAGGCGCCGGAGCGGCCTGGACCGGCTGCGCCATCTGCCCGCCGAGGCCGAAGCCGGCGGCCATGAAGGCGGGAGAGACCGCCCCGCCTCCCTGAGCCATCCCCTGGCCGGCGCCCAGGGCCATCTCGCCGGCCGCGTATCCCTGGAATGACCCCGCCAGCCGCGAGTAGGCGGTGTCCTTGCTGAACTGTTCCAGCCGCTTCTGGGACTCGTCGTCGAGGCTGATGGTGAAGTTCCCCATCCGGGCGACGGTCAGTCCGTAGGTGGCCAGCTGCTGGTTGGCCAGCTCGATGATCGCCTTCTCGATGTCCTCGGTGTAGGCGGCGAGACCGAGGATGGGCCAGCCGTTGCGGACGATCTGCTTGGTGACGTCGGTGCGCAGCACCTTGAGCAGCTGCTCGGCCACCCAGTTGGTGACCGCGGAGTTGTCGGTGACGTCGACGGTGCCCACCAGGTTGACCAGCAGGGAGGCGGGCTCCACCACCTTGAGGCTGTAGTCGCCGAAGACGCGCAGCGACACGATCAGTGTGCTGACCGGGTCCTGGACCGAGTCGATCTTGCCCCCGAAGCGGTTCTGAGTGAACTCCCGGTTGCCGACGAAGTACAGCTCGGCGCGGTAGAGGTTGCCACCGGTGAGGGCGTCGGCGAAGATGCCGAGGAAGGGCAGCTCGGTGGCGTCGATGGAGTGCCTGCCGGGCGGCAGCGTGCCCTTGACCTGGCCCTGGTACATGAACACCGCGACCTCGTCCGGGGCGACGATCGCGTGGGTGAAGCGCCGGATCTCGTGGTCAGGCCACTTGAAGACGATCTGGCCCTTGCGGTCGTCGGGGACCGCGATGTTTTCTCGTGCTCCGGGGAAGAAGCCAGGCATGACTGTGTCTCTCCTCTCGCTGGACCGTCATCAAATTATGGGTTCTGAGTCGGCAGTCCCAGGGCGCGGCGCACCGACCCGATTTGGAGCAGGGCCCAGAAGCCGCCCGCGACGACCGCGAGGCCAAAGCCACCCATCGCGATCAGGGCGCAGATCACCAGCACCGTGAGAGCGCCGTGCGCCCCCGCCGTCGCGACCAGGATCATGAGAAGGATCCAGGCGCAGATGGCCGCCAGGGCGACCGCGGCACCGACCACGGCCAGACCCATTCCGACCAGCGCGCCGAGGGCCCGATCAACGCTGGAGCGTGGGGAGAGATTGGGGCTGGGGTTGAACCAGGGCCGCACGGCTGCAGCTTAGTAGGCGGGGTGGCGGAGCGTCAAAGCCCCGGGAAACGCTCCCGCTCACGGATCACGCCGTGACACTGTGATGGCCCGCCACTTCGAGGGGCGCGAGTACGATGTCGGCACCGTGCCGCCGGCGCTCGGCGGCTGCGCCGGTGAGAGCGGCGGAGCCCCCCGACGCATCCCCGGCCGCACCTCATCCCTCCCCGGAGCCGCGCCCGTTGGCCACGTCCAGGAACCCCGTCCCCCCCCGCCGCCCGCGAGCCGCAGCCGCGGTGCCGGCGCCAACGACGATGCCCACCTCCCGCGTCGTCATCGAGCAACCGCGGCCCGTCGTCGAATGCGGGACGCTCCCGGCCAAGGCGACCGTCGGGATCCCCCTGACCATCAGCGCCTCGCTCTTCGCCGATGGCCACGATCTGGTGATGGGGTGGGTTCGCCATGGCCGGCCCGGCTCCGGCGCGGGCACCACCGCTCGCTGGCAGGAGCTCCCGATGCGAGCGCTCCGCGACGACCGATTCGACGCCGTCATCACCCCCACACGGATCGGACCGTGGTCCTTCGAGATCGTCGCGATGCCCGATCTCTACGGGAGCTGGCTCAGCGACCTCCGGGTGCGCCTCGAGGCGGGCCAGGACGTCACCCTCGAGCTGGAGGAGGGGGCACGGATGGCGGAACGGACGGCGGCCCTCTCCGGTACCGCCGACGGCGACCGCCAGGAGCTGAGCACCCTGGCCACCCGCCTGCGCGACCGGAGCGTGACCCAGACGCATCGCCTCCACGAGGCGGCGCGGCCGGCGGCGGTGGCGCTGTTGCGGCGCACGGCCGACCGCGAGACCGCCACACGCTCCGGACCTTGGCGGCTCAGCGTGGAGCGCGAGCTGGCCGGGTTCTCGGCCTGGTACGAGATGTTTCCGAGGTCGGAGGGGGCGCAGCCACCCCGCAGCGGCACCTTCCGGACCGCGGCCGCCCGCCTCCCCGCCATCGCCGCCATGGGTTTCGACGTCGTCTACCTCCCCCCCATCCACCCCATCGGCCACAGCTTCCGGAAGGGGCCGAACAACGCGACCGAGTCGGCGCCGGGGGATGTCGGTTCCCCCTGGGCCATCGGGGCGGCAGAGGGTGGCCACACCGCTGTCCACCCCGACCTCGGAACCCTTGACGACTTCGGCCTCTTCGTGGCGGAGGCCGGGCGTCAGGGCCTGGAGGTCGCCCTCGATTACGCGCTCCAGTGCAGCCCTGACCACCCCTGGGTCGGCGAGCACCCGGAGTGGTTTCGGCACCGCGCCGATGGGACCATCCGCTACGCGGAGAACCCGCCCAAGCGCTACCAGGACACCTACCCGCTGGACTTCGGCAGCGCGGACCGAACCGGTCTCTGGACAGCGCTACGCGACGTGGCGCTCTTCTGGATCGGGCACGGGGTGCGGATCTTCCGGGTCGACAACCCGCACACCAAGCCGTTCGCGTTCTGGGAGTGGTTGATCGCCGAGATCCACCGCCACCATCCGGACGTCGTCTTCCTGGCCGAGGCGTTCACCCGACCAGCGGTGATGCAGCGGCTGGCCAAGCTCGGCTTCAGTCAGTCCTACACGTACTTCACCTGGCGAACCACCAAGGAGGAGCTGGGCGAATACCTCACCGAGCTCTCCCAGACCGAGAAGGTGGACTGGTTCCGGCCCAACTTCTGGGTCAACACGCCCGACATCCTTCATGCCTATCTTCAGCAGGGAGGACCGGCGGCCTTCCGGGTGCGCGCGACCCTGGCGGCGATGACGGCCCCGTCCTGGGGGATGTACAGCGGCTACGAGCTCTGTGAGCGGGTGGCTGCCGAGCCGGGCAGCGAGGAGTACGCCTGCTCCGAGAAGTACCAGCTCCGGCCCCGCGATTGGGACCGCGCGGACAGCCTCGCGCCGTACATAACCCGGCTCAACGAGATCCGTCATCGCCACCGCGAGGCGATCGCGCTGCTGCCGGCGCTGCGCATCCAGGAGATCAAGAACGACAGCATGCTCTGCGTCAGCCGGGTGAATCAGGCGCGCGACGACGTGCTCCTGGTGGTGGTCAACCTCGACCCCTACCATTCCCAGGAGGGCACCATCTGGCTCGACCTGGAGGGGCTCGGCATCCCCGCAGACATTCCTTTCGAGGCGCACGACGAGCTGACCGGCATCACCTACATCTGGCAGGGGCCGGAGAGCTACGTCCGCCTCGACCCGGCCCAGCAGTCAGCCCACGTTCTCCACCTCCGGCGGCGATGAGCGACACGGTGTCAGCACCCCCCTCCGACCCGGCAGCTCGCGCGCCCGAGCCACAGCCCGCCGGTGTGACGCCGATGACCGCGGCCCGGCCAACCGCTGCTGCCGAGCCACCGGACACCGGCGACCGAGACCCACTCTGGTTCAAGAGCGCCGTCTTCTACGAGGTGCTGGTCCGCGGATTCTCGGACAGCAACGCCGACGGCGTCGGCGACTTTCCGGGGCTGATCCAGCGCCTCGACTACCTGCGCTGGCTGGGCGTCGACTGCCTCTGGCTGCTGCCGTTCAACGACTCCCCACTCCGCGACGGCGGCTACGACATCAAGGACTACTACTCCGTCCTGCCCGCCTACGGCACGGTCGACGACGTCCGCGAGCTGGTCTCCCGGGCTCACGACCTGGGGATGCACGTGGTCATGGACCTCGTCCTCAATCACACCTCCGACCAGCATCCCTGGTTCCAATCCGCCCGCTCGTCGCCTGACTCGCCGCACCGCGACTACTACGTCTGGTCTGACACCAAGAACCGGTACACCGACGCCCGGATCATCTTCGTCGACACGGAGACCTCGAACTGGACCTGGGACGACAGCGCCGGGGCCTACTACTGGCATCGTTTCTTCAGCCATCAGCCGGACCTCAACTACGACAATCCCAAGGTCCGCGAGGAGATGGTGGACATCTGCCGCTTCTGGCTCGACGTGGGCATCGACGGCTTCCGTCTCGACGCGGTTCCGTACCTCTACGCCCGCGATGGCACCAACTGCGAGAACCTGCCGGAGACCCACGCCTTCATCGCCGAGTTGCGGGCGACCGTCGACCGCGAGTACGGCGGCGGCCGCGTGCTCCTGGCCGAGGCCAACCAGTGGCCCGAGGACGTGGTCGACTATTTCGGGACCGAGGAGAGCCCCGAATGCCACGTGTGCTTTCACTTCCCGCTCATGCCCCGGATCTTCATGGGGCTGCGACGGGAGCAGCGCTACCCCATCACCGAGATCCTGGAGCGCACCCCGGCTCTTCCCACCGTGAGCTCGCAGTGGGGGATCTTCCTGCGCAACCACGACGAATTGACCCTCGAGATGGTCACCGATGAAGAGCGCGACTACATGTGGCAGGAGTACGCGCGGGATCCCCGGATGAAGCTCAACCTGGGCATCCGGAGGCGTCTCGCCCCGCTGGTGAACAATGGGCGGCGGCAGATGGAGCTCTTCTACGGGATGCTCCTCTCCCTGCCGGGCAGCCCGATCCTCTACTACGGCGACGAGATCGGCATGGGCGACAACATCTACCTCGGCGATCGGGACGGGGTCCGCACCCCGATGCAGTGGAGCGCCGACCGCAATGGCGGCTTCAGCCACGCCGACTTCGCCCAGCTCTACCTCCCCCCGCTCATGGACCCCGTGTACGGGTACCAGTCGGTGAACGTCGAGGCCCAGCGGCGGAGCGAGACCTCGATGCTGCAGTGGCTGAGGCGCTTCGTCGCGGTCCGGCGGCGATGGCCCGTGTTCGGGTTGGGCAGCTTTGAATCGCTCAACGCGACCAACCCGTCGGTGTTTGCGTACCTCCGCGTCCACGAGGATCATGCTGTCCTTTGCGTGAACAACCTGTCGCGGTTCGCCCAGCCGGTGGAGCTGGACCTTCGCCGCTTCGCCGGGATGACCCCGGTGGAGATGCTGGGCAAGGTGCACTTCCCGAAGATTCGGGAGCTGCCCTACCTGCTGACCCTGGCCCCCCACGGCTTCTATTGGTTCAGCCTCGAGAGAGTTCCGTGAGGCCTCGCGCACGGTGGCTCTGAACACCGATCCCAGCGCGATGCGGCTGGAGCCGTTCGGCATCGCCGGCGCGACCGGCGCCATCCGGTCGTGGCTGCTGAGGGCACGCTGGTTCGGCGGCAGGCAGCACCGGGTGGAGCTGGTCGAGCTGGACGACGTCGCGGTGCTCCGGGAAGCGGACCCGACCGTCCTCTTCACGCTCTGGCGGGTCAACTACGCGGACGCGCCCCCGGAGACCTACAGCCTCCCGCTCGGGATCAGGCCGGGCCCCCACCCGATCGCCGATCTGGGCTCCGATCACCTGATCGGGACGGTGGGGTCGGCGGGTGGCACGCTGCTCGTGTACGACGCCCTCGCCGACCCCGAAGCCGCGGCCGAGCTGTGGCGGATGCTGGCCGAGGAGCGGGAGGTCGAGACCGGAGCCGGCCGGCTGATCAGCCGGCGTCTGGTCGGCATCGACCCCGGCATCGCCGATCGTCCCCGGCTCCTGGACGTGGAGCAGAGCAACTCCGCGGTGGTCCGGGGCCACGTCGACTTCCTCAAGTGGAGCCGGCGCATCGAGCCCGGTCCCAGCGTGGAGCTGGAGATGGCCCAGACCCTCGGGGAGCGGCACTTCGCTCACGTGCCGGCCCTGCACGGGCACCTGAGCTACCGGCGCGGAGCGGGCGCACCCGCCCTCCAGGCTCTGCTGCACGCGTATCTCCACAACGGAACGCAGGGGTGGACCCTGGCCCTCACCTCGCTCCGCGACCTCTACGCGTCCGCGGAGGAGGCCGGGACGGGGTCCGCTCTGGAGCGATGGGAGTTGGTCGACGACCAGGGTGGGTCCTTCCAGGGCGAGGCCGCCCGGCTGGGCACCGTCACCGCCGAGCTGCACCTGGCCCTCGCCGATCCCGAGCGCGGTGGCGTCCTCGCCCCGGAGGCCATCGGCCCCGCGCAGCTCTCCTCCTGGGCGGACGCGATGACCGGACAGCTCGATCGCCTGCTGACCTCGGGAGACCCGGCCCTGGCTGGGCTGGGAGAGAGACGGGAGGCGCTGGTCGCTCGATTCGACGCGCTCCGCCGCCTCGGCGATGGCGGTCTGGCGATCCGAGTCCACGGCGACTACCACCTCGGCCAGGTGATCCGAACCGACGAGGGGTGGAAGATCATCGACTTCGAGGGGGAGCCGGCCGGCGAGGTCGAGGCGCGGCGGCGGCGGTCCTCGCCGCTACGCGACGTGGCGGGGATGCTNNTGGGCCGCCTACCTGGAGCGCGTCGAGGGAACCGCGCTCCTCCCCGCGGGCGGCGACGCCCTGGTGGTCCGGCGCGCCTTCGAGGTCAACAAGGCCGTCTACGAGGTCGGCTACGAGCTCGGCCACCGACCCGGCTGGGTGGGAATACCCCTCCATTTCCTGCTGGCGGCGACGCCGTGACCACGCCCCGGAGCCCCTCCCTCGCCGCCGACTGTACCCGGCTGGCGGCGGGCACCCACCACGATCCCCATCAGGTGCTCGGCCCCCATCCCAGCGGCAGCGCGGTGGTGGTGCGCTTCTTCCACCCCGAGGTGGTGGAGGTCTCGGTGGCTCACGCCGGGGGGGTCGTGCCGATGCGGCGGATCGACCAGCGTGGCCTGTTCGAGGCCGTCGTTCCCGTGAAGGAGCTGGCCGGCTACCGGCTGCGCTGCCGTACCACCAGCGCCAGCTGGGAGATGGACGACCCCTACCGCTTCTGGCCCTCACTGGGCGAGCTCGACCTCCACCTCATCGGGGAGGGGACACATCGCGAGCTCTGGCGCCGGCTCGGGGCAAGGGTGATGGACCACCAGGGGGTGAGCGGGGTCGCCTTCGCGGTCTGGGCTCCCAACGCCCGGGGGGTCAGCCTGGTGAGCGACGCCAATGGGTGGGACGCCCGGGTGCAACCGATGCGCTCGCTGGGGAGCAGCGGGGTGTGGGAGCTCTTCGTCCCCGACATCGGAGCTGGGACCAGGTACAAGTTCCGGGTCATCCGCGCCGATGGGCGGCGGATCCTCAAGGCGGACCCGCTGGCCAGGGCGACGGAGACGCCGCCTCAGACGGCCAGCATCGTGGAGAGGAGCACCCACGAGTGGGGGGACCAGGCGTGGCTCGCCGAGCGCGCTGCCCAGCCGCTGCTCAACCGCCCCATCTCGATCTACGAGGTCCATCTCGGCTCCTGGCGCCGGAGCCCCGACGGCCAGGTCCTCAGCTACCTCCAGCTGGCCGACGAGCTGGCCGACTACTGCGTGCAGAGCGGTTTCACCCATGTCGAGCTGCTGCCCGTGAGCGAGCACCCCTTCGACGGCTCCTGGGGCTACCAGGTCTCCAGCTACTACGCGCCGACCGCCCGCTTCGGCAGCCCGGACGACTTCCGCCACTTCGTCGACCACCTCCACCAGCGCGGCGTGGGAGTGATCATCGACTGGGTGCCGGGGCACTTCCCCAAGGACGACTGGGCGCTCGCCCGCTTCGACGGCACCGCCCTCTACGAGCACGCAGATCCCCGCCGGGGTGAGCAGCCGGACTGGGGCACGCTGATCTTCAACTTCGGTCGCGTCGAGGTCCGCAACTTCCTCATCGCCAACGCCCGCTTCTGGATCGAGGAGTTCCATGCGGACGGGCTGCGAGTCGATGCCGTCGCCTCGATGCTCTATCTCGACTACTCGAGAAAGCCGGGCGAATGGCTCGCCAACCAGTACGGGGGCAACGAGAACCTGGACGCCATCGCCTTTCTCCGGCAGTTCAACGAGGCGGTCCATGGCGACTATCCGGGGGTGATCAGCATCGCCGAGGAGTCGACGGCCTGGCCCGGGGTGTCCCGCCCCACGTCTGGCGGGGGGCTGGGGTTCACCTTCAAATGGAACATGGGGTGGATGCACGACACCCTCGATTACATGAGCAAGGACCCCGTCTACCGGCGCTACCACCACAACGACATGACCTTCGGTTTCCTCTACGCCTGGACCGAGAACTTCGTGCTGCCCCTCTCCCACGACGAGGTGGTGCACGGCAAGGGGTCGCTGCTGAGCAGGATGTCAGGCGATCGCTGGCAGCAATTCGCCAACCTGCGCGCCCTCTTCGGCTGGATGTGGGCATACCCCGGCAAGAAGCTGCTCTTCATGGGGGGAGAATTCGGCCAGGACGCGGAATGGGCACATGACCGCTCGATCGACTGGCATCTGGTCGAGTTCCCGGAGCACCGGGGGTTGCAGCGCCTGGTCCAGGACCTCGGCGCCCATTACCGTGAGATCCCGGCGCTCTGGGAGCGCGACCACGAGCCCGACGGCTTCCAGTGGATCGACGCCGCCAATGTCGATCAGAACGTCTTCATCTTCCTCCGGCGAGATGGCGAGGGCAGGCCCGGGCTCGTCTGCCTGGCCAATTTCTCGCCCGTCACCCGCTACGGGTTCCGCGTCGGCGTTCCGCTTCCCGGACGCTGGCGAGAGGTGGTGAACACCGACTCCGAGGTGTACGGCGGCAGCAACCAGGGCAATCTCGGGAGCGTCGTGGCCGAGCGGATCGGGTGGCACGGCCTGCCCTACTCGGCATCGGTCACAGTCCCCCCGCTCGGAGTGGTGTGGCTCGCACCCGAGGTCGAGCCGGGCTGATCCGGCCGGCTCGCGAGAGCCGATCGGCGGATCAGGGGGTGACGAGAGGCCGCACTCTGACGCTTCCCCCATTGCAGGGGTTAGGGTTAGCCGCAGAGAAGAGGTCGGGGATTCGCCGACCTTCCGCGACGTTGGTTCAGCTGCGGGTTGATGCGCTATGGACATGCTGGCGGTTCGTAAGCGACTTGAAGGGGAGAAATCCCGCCTCGAGGGCGTACTCGACGCCGCCGGACGGGACCTGGGCGGCGAAGAGGGCGTCCGGCCCGACCAGCTCCCGGCCGAGCAGGCCGCCGATACCCTGAACCGGGAGCTGGACACGTCGGTGGAAGTGCGGGTGAGATCCGAGCTCGCCGCTGTCGAAGCGGCACTGGCCCGGCTGGATGCGGGCCGGTACGGGCTTTGCGAGGTCTGCGGAGGGGAGATCGCCGAGGCCCGGCTGGAGGCGATGCCCGCGACCCGCTACTGCGTCGCTGATCAGGCGCGGGCGGAGAAGGACGCGCGGACGCACGGCGCCCACTGAGGGAGCCCCCTGCATCCGGGCTCCGTCGACGATGCCATCCGGACCCGGCGGACGCTCGCGCGCAACCCTTTCCCAGGACGACCGATGAGCACGGTGGGCGATAGCGGGTCGGAGGGCGCCGATCGCTGGGCGATGGGAGTGGCACTGGAGCTGGCCCGGAGTTGCGATTACGCGACCAGCCCCAACCCCATGGTCGGTGCCGTGGTCGTTCGCGACGGGGAGATCCTCGGTCGGGGCCGGACCGCTCCCGCCGGCGGGCCCCATGCCGAGGTGACCGCTCTCCGGGAGGCGGGCGAGGCCGCGCGGGGAGCCACCCTGGTCGTCTCCCTCGAACCCTGCTGCCACCACGGCCGGACCCCACCCTGCACGGAGGCGGTCGTGGCAGCCGGTATCTCGCGCTGCGTCACCGCCATGCCCGATCCCAACCCACGGGTGAGCGGCGGTGGCCTGGAGAGCCTCCGCCGGGCCGGCATCGAGGTCACCGTGGGAGTGGAGGCAGAGGCCGCACGGCTGCTCAACGAGCAGTACATCCGCTGGGTGACGGCGGGACTGCCCTTCGTCACCGCCAAGTTCGCCTCGTCCTTGGACGGCCGCATCGCCACCGCTGCCGGCGAGTCCCGCTGGATCACCGGTGACGCGGCGCGCCAGCTCGGCCATCTGCTCCGGCATCGGCACGACGCCGTCCTGGTCGGGGTGGGGACCGTGCTGGCGGACGACCCGGAGCTGTCGGCCCGGCTCGCGGGGAGCGTGGCCCGCCAGCCGCTCCGGGTGGTGGTCGACAGCCGGCTCTCGCTCCCGCCGGCCGCGCGCGTGATCGGCGCTGACGGCAGGTGCGTGGTCGCCACCACCTCGGGGGCCCCTGCCCCCGCCCGCCGGATACTCGAGGCAGCCGGGGCCAGGGTGCTCGCCTTCGCACCTGACGCGAACGGACGGGTACCGCTCGGCGAGGTGCTGAGGCTCCTGGCTGAGGAAGAGCGCATCAGCGTCCTGGTGGAGGGCGGCGCCCAGGTCCACGGTTCCGTCTTCGACCAGGAGCTCGCCGACCGGGTGGTCGCGTTCATCGCCCCCCGCGTCGTGGGGGGCGAGCTGGCACCGTCCGCCGTGGCCGGTCGAGGGGTGGCCACGCTGGCCGCGGCCGCGCCGCTCGCCGGGGTCACCGTGGAGCGCGCGGGCGACGACATCGTGGTGAGCGGGTACTGTGTGCGCCGTCAGGGCGGCGTGCCGCCNNCATGGGCTTCCGGCCGACCTGCGGATCGGCGAGAGCGTGGCGGTGAGCGGGATCTGCCTGACCGTCATCGAGATGACGGGCGGCGGCTTCAGCGCCGACGTGATGCCGGAGACCGCGCGCCGGAGCACCCTGGGGACCCTGCGGCGAGGCGCCGCGGTCAACCTCGAACCGTCGCTCGCTTTCGGGGAGCGGGTCGGCGGCCACCTGGTCAGCGGCCACGTGGACGCGGTGGGCACGGTGATCGAGACCCACCCCGAGGGCGAGGCCCGCTGGGTCAGCATCGCCCTCCCCGACGCTGTCGCGCGCTACACGGTCGAGAAGGGGTGCATCGCGGTCGACGGCATCAGCCTCACGGTGGTCGACGCCGGGCGCGATCGCTTCACCGTCTCGCTCATCCCCCACACCCTGGCGACCACCACGGCGGGGCACTGGCGAGCCGGCTCCCCGGTCAACCTCGAGGCGGATCTCGCCGCCAAGTACGTGCAGGCCGGGCTGGGATGGGAGGCGGCGCCATGAGCCGGGACCGTATCGAGGACGCGATCGACGACATCCGCCAGGGACGCTTGGTCATCGTCGTCGACGACGAGGACCGGGAGAACGAGGGCGACCTCTGCGTCGCCGCCGACCTGGTGACCTCCGAGCAGGTCAACTTCCTGCTCTCCCACGCTCGCGGCCTCCTCTGCGTTGCCTGCGACAGCGGACGGTTGGACGCCCTCCAACTTCCTGACATGGTCGACCACAACACATCGCTCCACGAGACGGCCATGACGGTGACCGTGGACGCCGCCGGGGAGGGGGTGACCACCGGGGTCAGCGCCCACGATCGGACGGTGACCATCCGTCATCTCGCCGACCCCGAGCGGGGAGCGGGGGACTTCACCCGCCCCGGACACGTCCAGCCGCTCCGCGCCCGCCCCGGCGGGGTGCTCAAGCGGGCCGGGCACACCGAGGCGATCGTGGACCTCTGCAGGATGGCCGGCCGGGAACCCTGCGGGGTGCTCTGCGAGATCCTCCGGGAGGACGGCGTCGTCGCCCGGCGCGCCGACCTCGACGAGTTCGCCCGGCTGCACGGCCTGCGCATGGTGACCATCGAGGACCTCATCCGCCACCGGCGCCTCACCGAGACGCTGGTGGTGCGGCGCGCCGAGACCCGGCTGCCCACGCGATGGGGCGTCTGGCGGTGCGTCGGCTACGAGGACCTCATCGACCACGACCCCCACGTCGCCCTGGTTTTCGGCGAGATCTCCGAGGACGACCCGGAGCCTGTCCTCTGCCGGGTGCACAGCGAGTGCCTGACCGGTGACGTCTTCGGCTCTCAGCGCTGCGACTGCCAGGCGCAGCTCCATCTCGCCATGCAGCTGATCGCGGAGGAGGGCCGCGGGGTCCTCGTGTACCTCCGCCAGGAAGGCCGCGGCATCGGCTTGCTCGACAAGCTGAGGGCGTATGCCCTCCAGGACGCGGGAGCGGACACGGTGCAGGCCAACCTCGATCTCGGTCTCCCCGTCGACACCCGGGACTACGGCGTCGGGACCCAGATCCTCGCCGACCTCGGCGCCCGGCGGCTGCGGGTGCTGAGCAACAACCCGCGCAAGTACTTCGCCCTCTCCGCGTACGGCCTCGAGGTGGTGGAGCACCTGCCCCTCGTCACCCCCCCCACGCCCGACAACATCCGCTACCTTCGCACCAAGCGGGACAAGCTCGGCCACCACTTCGACGCGAGCCTCGCCGTGAAACCCGCGGATGCCACCCCGACCGAACCGGCCGGTCCCGGCGCCACCCCCCCGGCCACCGAGCCCTGACCGCCGGCCCGCCGCCGGGGCCCGGAGGTGAGCTCCGGCGGCTCAGGGCAGCCCGCAGCGCGGGTATGGAGTGCCCGTGATGTGACAGGATCACGCCCATGAAGGTCGGGGACGGCGGCGTGGACAGCGCCCGGGTGGACGCCACCGGGATGCGGGTCGCCATCGTGGTGGCGCGTTTCAACGAGGTCGTGTCCCAGCGACTGCTGAGTGGTGCCATGGACGCCCTGATCCGCCACGGAGCGGCCGAGAAGGACATCGCCGTGCACTGGGTGCCAGGGAGCTTCGAGCTCCCCTTCGTGGCCCAGGAGGTGGCCGTCGCGGGAGGTACCGACGCCATCGTCTGTCTCGGCGCGGTGATCCGGGGCGAGACCACCCATTACGACCTGGTCGCGGAGGGTGCCGCCCGGGGAATTGCCGGGGTGTCGCTGGAGCATCGAGTGCCCTGCGGGTTGGGCGTGCTCACCACCGAGACGCTGGAGCAGGCGATGGAGCGGTCGGGCGGCAAGCACGGCAACAAGGGTGCCGACGCGGCCCTCGCAGCCGTCGAGACCGCGCGGCTGGCGAGGGAGATACGGGGTGCGGCGCCAGGAAATCCCGGCGCGTCCCGGACGCCCTCAGGCTGACCGGGAGGGAGAGCTCAGGTCGCGGAGCGCGCGACCACGCGGGTCGTTCCTGGCAACCGCACCGTGAAGGTGGATCCCTGGCCCTCCACGGAGGTGGCGGTGACGTCGCCGCCCAGCCTGCGGACCAGTTCGCGGCAGAGGTAGAGGCCCAGGCCCGTGCCGCCGATCCCCTCGGTGGCCGTGGTCACGATCCGGCCGAAGCGGGTGAAGAGGCGGCCCATATCGGAGGGCGCGATCCCCAAACCCTGGTCACTGATGTCCACGGAGACCTGCCTGCCCGTCCGCCGCAGCCGGATCCCGATCTCGCCTCCGTCGGGCGAGTACTTGAGCGCGTTGTCGACGATGTTGGAGAAGACGCGCAGCAGCTGACCCCGCTCGCCGAGGACCGGCGCGGGACCCGATCCGAGATCCAGGTTGAGGTGGTGGCGCTCGGAGCCGTCCACGCTGACGGCGGCTTCGGCAACGACGTCGGCAAGGTCGACCGGCTCGCGGGTCGGGTCCAGTCGCGTCTCGTCGAGCCGAGCCATCTCGACCAGCTCGGTGACCAGCTGCATCATCACCTCCACGCTCTGGATCGAGGAGCCGACGGCCTCGTGCAGCCCCTCGGACAGCTCACCGAGCATGCCCGACTCCATCATCGAAAGGTATCCGTAGACGATGGCGAGCGGGGAGCGGAGCTCGTGGGTGGTGAGGTTCATGAAATCCGACTTCAGCTTGTCGAGCGCCATCAGCCGGTCCAGCCGCAGGCGCAGCGAGGCGACCTCGTCGTGATGCGCCACGGCGCCGGAGTGGCCGTCCTCGGCCTGGATCTGGGTCGCGTCGCGCACCGTCTGGACGACGTGGTCGATCCGGCCACCCGGATCGCGAAGCGGCTGGACGGTCACACCCCAGCCGGGGCTGTTCGGCCTCGTGGCTCCCTGCGTCACGCGCCACCGGCGCGGTGCGCAATGCTGCCCACTGGCATCGAAAGCTGATCAAACGCCCAGGCTCTCCGCATCATCCGCCCTGTTGTGACGCCCTGATACCCCCGACACAAGGGGAGCTCGATCATAGGTCCGTCATCACGGCATCTCCCCGCGTTGCAAGATCGCGACCCGGGCGTCAGACCGTCCGTCACAGCCCCGAATTGGACCCCCGCCGTGCGGCAGAAACAGGCCCGGCTTCGACGCCGCCTAGTGGCGGAAGTGGCGCTCGCCCGTGAGTACGATCGCCATTCCGAGGGCGTCGGCCGCGGCGGTGACGTCGGCGTCGTTCTTGGACCCACCGGGGTGGATGACCGCGCCGACGCCGGCCCTGCCCAGCGTCTCGAGACCGTCGGGGAGCGGGAAGAAGGCATCGCTCGCGGCCACGGTCCCCGCCACCCGGTCGCCGGCACGGGCGACGGCCAGCTCGGCCGCCTCGACCCTGGACATCTGGCCGGCGCCGACACCCAGCGCCATGCGGTCGCCGGCGATGACGATGGCGTTGGACTTGACGTGACGGCAGACCCTCCAGGCCACCAGCAGGTCGCTCCACTCCGCCTCGGTCGGCTGCCGCTTCGAGACGACGGTCATCGACGAGCGGTCTGCCGACACGCGGTCGCGGGTCTGCACCAGCAATCCTCCGCTCAGGCTGCGGACGTCGTAGGCGGCGGCGCAGTCCGGACGGTCCAGGACCAGGACGCGGAGGCGCTGGCGGCGCGCCAGGCGGGAGGCGGCATCCTCGTCCACTGCTGGGCAGATGACGATCTCGAGGAACGTCTTGGCCAGTTCCTGGGCGGTGGCCAGATCGAGCGTGCGGTTCAGCGCCACGATGCCGCCGTAGGCCGAGCGCGGGTCGCAGGCGTGGGCGCGGCGGTACGCGTCGAGCGCGGAGTCGCCGGTCGCGAACCCGCACGGGTTGGTGTGCTTGATCACGGCGGCAGCCGGTTCAGCGAACTCGGCGACCAGGTTGGCCGCCGCGTCGGCGTCCAGCCAGTTGGTGAAGGAGAGGGCGGGTCCCTGCAGGTGGCGGGCGTGGGCGACCCCACCCGGGACTCCCGGCACCGCATAGAGAGCTCCCCGCTGATGGGGATTCTCCCCGTAGCGGAGCTCGGCGATCAGCGGTCCACCGGTGGTGAAGTTGCGCCGCATCGGCCCATCCGAGGATTCGCCGGCGAGCCAGTCGGCGACCGCGGTGTCGTAGGCGGCCACATGGGCAAACGCCTCGGCGGCAAGCCGCGTCCGGGTGGCCGGGCTCACCGCCCCCGCCTCCTCGATCTCCGCCAGAACCTCGGGGTACTGGGAGGGCGACACGACGACGGCCACCGCGCCGCTGTTCTTCGCGGCCGCCCGGATCATGGTGGGCCCGCCGATGTCGATGTTCTCGATCACCGTCTCCCGGTCGGCGCCGGAGGCGACGGCGGCGGCAAACGGGTAGAGGCTGACCACCACCAGATCGATCGGCGCGTAGCCGTGCTCCTCCAGAGCCCGCATGTGCTCCGGGAGATCGCGGCGGGCGAGGATGCCCGCGTGAATGGCCGGATGGAGGGTCTTGACCCGGCCGTCCAGCATCTCGGGTGCGCCGGTGACCTCGCTGACCTGGCGCACCGGGATGCCGGCATCAGCGAGGGCCTTGGCAGTGCCACCGGTCGCGATCAGCTCCACCCCGGCCTCGTGGAGCCCACGGGCGAAGTCCGCGAGGCCCGACTTGTCGCTGACGCCGATGAGGGCTCTCACGTGAGGGAGTCTGCCTGAGAGGATGGAGCGTCCGTCGCGCCGGGCGGAGCGGTGATCCGCACCACGCGACCCTCCCGGCGGATCCGTCCCTCGCACCAGAGCCTCACGGCCTCCGGGACGGCGACCCACTCCTGCGCGTGGATGCGCTCGCGCAGGCTCTCGGCGTCGTCGTCCTCGTGGACCGGCACCGCCCGCTGAACGATGATCGGCCCACCGTCCGTGATGCCGGGCTCCAGGAGCTGGACGGTGCAGCCGCTGATCTTGACACCGTGGTCCAGTGCGGCCTCGACCGCGCGCATGCCGCCTCCGAAGGCGGGGAGCAGCGACGGGTGAACGTTCAGGATGGCATCGGGGAAAGCGGCCAGGAACTCGTCGGTGAGGATGCGGTTGTACCCGGCGCAGACCACCAGCTCGACGCCGGCCAGGCGGAGCCGGTCGCGCATGGCACGGTCCCTGGCGCGTTCGTCATGGCCGTAGTGGCCGAGCGGCATGACCTCGGCGGGAATGCCCCACCGGCCGGCGATCTCGAGCGCACCGGCATCGCGCCGGTTGCTGATGACCAGTGCGATGCGGGCGGGAAAGCCCGGGGACGCCGTCGCCGCGCACAGAGCCTCGAGGTTGCTCCCGCGTCCGGAGACCAGGACTCCGACCCGGGCCCCGGCGCTCATTGGAGGACGACTTGGTGACCGTCCCTGGCGTCGACGATCTCACCGAGAGGGATGATCGGAAGCCCGGCGGCGGAGACGCCGGCTGCGGAGGCCGCGGCGGCGGGCACGACCACGACCATGCCGATCCCCATGTTGAAGGTCCGCCACATCTCCTCGGCCCGGACCCCGCCCACCGCCTCCAGAGCGGTGAAGAGCGCCGGAACCTCCCACGTCTTCCGTTCGATGCGGGCCGCCATCCCGGCGGGGAGTATCCGGGGCACGTTGCCGAGCAGCCCGCCCCCGGTGATGTGGGCGAGACCGCGGATCTCCACACGCGAGCGCAGCTCGCGGATCGCGGGGAGGTAGGAGCGGTGGGGCTCCAGCAGAAGATCGGCGATCGGGGCCGTGGTGCCGGGGAGGACCGCATCCCACCCGATCTCTCGCTCGGCCAGGATGTGCCGCACCAGCGAGTAGCCGTTGGTGTGGAGACCGCTGCTTGGGAGCCCTAACACGGAGTCGCCAACCTCGATGCGGTGCCCGTCGATGATCCCGTCGCGCTCGACGCAGCCGACGATGAAGCCGGCGATGTCGAAGTCACCGAGGGCGTAGAGGCCGGGCAGCTCGGCGGTCTCGCCGCCCACCAGGGCGCAGCCGGCCTCTCCGCAGGCTGACGCGGCGCCCTCGACCACCTCGGCGAGGCGCTCGGGCGAGAGGCGGCCAGTGGCGAAGTAGTCGAGGAAGAAGAGTGGCTCGGCGCCACTGCAGAGGATGTCGTTGACGCAGTGGTTGACCAGGTCGATGCCGATGCCACGGTAGCGGCCGGCGGCGATCGCCACCTTCACCTTGGTCCCCACGGAATCCGTGCTCGCCGCCAGGACGGGCTGCTTCCAGCGCAACGGGTCAAAGGCGAAGAGGCCACTGAAAGCGCCGATCCCACCGAGAACTTCGGGGCCGTGGGTGGCGGTGACCGCCTGCTTGATCAGCCTGACGGCGCGGTCGCCCTCGTCGATGTCAACGCCGGCGTCCGCGTACCGCAGATCTCCCATCTCCGCGGCAGTCTACGTAACCGGGGGAGCGCCACGCGCTGCGGGATGGTCGCCGGCCATGGGTTAGGTGGACGTTCCCGCTGCCGGGGTGGGCGTCGGAGCCGGGGTTGGCGTCTGGCCGCTGCCGTATCCATCCGGAGGTTCGGAGGTGGTGAGAGTTGGCCAGGCGACCGCCGCCGAGGGCGCGGTCACGGAGGGCGCGGTTCCCCACGCGGTGAACGTCTCGGTCTCTGTGCCGGCGCCGTCGCCGTAGGAGACGGCGTAGGAGGTGGGGAGGTGCGTGGCCGGCGAGATGTCCAGGTGGGCCGTCCCGGCCGGGGCCGTGGCCGTTGCCGGCACCGTTCCGAGGATCCTGGTCAGCTGGGTGCCACCGGATGCGGAGACCGACTCGGTCGAGGTGGCGTCGAGCGGGGACTCGGAGAGCTGCGAGCCAACGGTGATCCCGACCTCGAGGTTCTTGTACGGACCGTCACCGATCTGCACCGAGACCCACTGCCCGGCGACCTCGGAGGCCGCGCTCGCGGAGACGCCCAGCTGGTCCTCGGCAGCCGCGGCATTGCCCTGGAAGTACACCGTCTGGTCGGGGGCGAGCAGGAGGGTGAACTTCTCGTCGCCGAACGAGGTCGTCTGGTTGAACACCTGGCTGCCGTCATCCTGTCCGGAGACCCCGGTGACGGTCAGCGTCGCCCCGCTTCCCGACGAGGTCGACGTGTATCTGAACCCGGCGGACTTCTCGGCGGCGGTCAGCGCCTGCGCGTAGAGAGCGGACGCCTGCGCCGCGGCCGCCCGCTGGGACGGGTTCGGCGTGGGCGACGCCACGGGAGGGGTGACAACGCTGGACGCACCACCCCGGCTCACGAGGATGGCGACGGGAATGCCGACGGCGGCCGCGATGACGGCGGCACCGAGCACCAGCGCTAGCAGCCTCCTCCCCCGATGAGGGGCGGGCACGTCGGAGCCGGGTGCCGGCGGCGTGGATCCCGGCTGGCCGGGCCACGGTGCAGACCCCGGCGCTCCCCATCCGGGAGGCGGCGGCGGCCCCCAGGCGGGAGGCCCACCCTGGGCGCCGGCGGGTCCCCAGCCCGGCGTGCCGCCCCCCCACGGTGGCGGGGCCCATCCGGGAGGCGGCGGGGCCCAACCGGGAGGCGGGCTGGACCAACCCAATGGCGGCGGCGGCGAGGGGGGAACCCCCTGGCCACTCGTCTGTCCGGGTGTGTCACCCGGCCCGGGATCGCCTGCCGGCCGATCGTCGCCCATGCTCCGCTGTCTCCAGATGGCGTCTGCGGCGGAACCGTCATACCCGGGACGCTGCTGCCCCGGGTGGGGGGAGGTGCCACCTTCTCGTTCGCGATGTTAGCGCCGCTCGGACGCGGACCCCTCAGATGAGATGGGCGAGGGCCGGGGATGCCTCGACGGGAGCGTCCGCGCGCTCCATGGCCATCTTGTCCATCTCCAGCTGCTGGGGGACGCGCACCGGGTAATCGCCCGTGAAGCAGGCGAAGCAGAACCCACGGCCCTCGGGGTCACCCATGGACCGGCGCAGCCCCGCGATGCTCAGGTAACGGAGGCTGTCCGCCCCGACCAGCCGGCCCACCTCCTCCTCGCTGCGATCGGCGGCGATCAGCTCGTTGCGCGAGGCGATGTCGATGCCCATGAAGCAGGGCCACATGATGGGAGGGGAGGCGATCCGCATATGCACCTCGGCCGCGCCGGCCCGGCGCAGCTCGTCGACGATCCGCCTGCTGGTCGTGCCCCGGACGATGGAGTCGTCGACGAGGGCCACGCGCTGCCCCTCGAGGACGTGGCGCATCGGATTGAACTTCAGCCGGATGCCCGACTCCCGAAGCCGCTGCGAAGGCTGGATGAAGGTCCGGGTGATGTACCGGGACTTGATCATCCCCTCCTCGAAGTGGACACCGGTCTCCTCGGCGAACCCGATGGCGGCGGGGGTCCCGGAGTCGGGAAGGGTGATGACCACGTCGGCGTCCACCGGTGCCTCGCGCGCGAGCTCGCGACCCATCTGGCGGCGCGCCTCGTACAGCGACCTCCCCTGCATCACCGAGTCGGGACGGGCGAAGTAGATGAACTCGAAGGAGCACATGGCCCGTTTGGGCGCGTCGGCGGGGATCCTGCTGCTGCGCATCCCGGAGGCGTCGATGGTCACGATCTCGCCGGGGTCGATCTCGCAGATGAAGTTGGCGCCGACCACGTCGAGTGCGCAGGTCTCGCTGGCGACGATGTAGCCGGAGCCACCCGGCGCCTCCGGATCGCCGTAACGGCCCAGGCAGAGGGGCCGGATCCCGAGCGGATCACGCGCGGCAACCAGGGAGTCACGGGTCAGGAAGAGCAGACAGTAGGCGCCGTGCACCCGGGGAAGGGCCCGCCGCAGGGCGTCGTCGAGGGTGCGCCCGGGAGTGCGCGCCAGGAGGCGGCCCAGGACTTCGGTATCGCTGGTGGAGAGGAACTCGACGCCGTCCCCGGCCAGCTCGGAGCGGATCTCTCCGGCGTTGATGAGGTTGCCGTTGTGGGCCAGCACGACCGGTCCGAGCTGGCTGTGCTCGAAGCGCATCGGCTGGGCGTTGGGAAGGCGCGGGCTCCCGGTGGTGCTGTAGCGAGTGTGCCCGATCGCGATGTCGCCGACCAGCGGGCCCATCACCTCGTTGTCGAAGACCTGAGCGACCAGGCCCATCTCCTTGTGCATGAGGATGTCGAGACCGTTGCTCACCGCGATGCCGGCGGACTCCTGCCCGCGATGCTGCAGCGCGTAGAGCCCAAAGTAGGTGAGGTTGGCGACGTCCTCGCCGGGTGCGAAGACCCCGAAGAGCCCGCACTCCTCGTGCATCCGCTCGGCGTCCATGAGCCGATCGCGGCGCGGCGCGGCGGGCGGGTGACTGCGCTCAGGCACGCGGCCGGCCCGTCACCGTCACCACGACGCGTCGACAGTGGGGTGTGCAGTCACACAGAGCTGCGTGGTGGCCAACGCCCAGAGGGCTCTCCGCACGTCCGGTCTCCCATGACACCGAGAGGGGGACGGGTTCCAGATCAGTATAGGGACGGGCACCCTCCGTCAACGTGCCGGCATCAGCGCGGCGGCGTGGGCTCGAGCCAGCTCGGTCAGGGCGAGATCAAAGACGTCGATCACGGCCACCCGGTCCCCGCCGGTGGTGCCCAGCTCGCGCACATCGACATCGTGGCGCCGGGCAATGGCGCGAACCGCGACGACACTCGTGGCCGCCGCGCTCGCGAGAAAGCGTGACTGGGACTCGCCGAAGAGGAGTCCCGCCTGCACCACGGGCGCACCGAGTGCGAAGAGGCGCTCGCCGAGTTGCGCACCGCGACCACCGAGAATGCAGCTCTCCGCGAGCGCCACCGCGAGACCTCCCTCGGCGAGGTCGTGGCAGGAGCTGAGCAGCCCGGCCGCGATCATCTCCAACACCGCGGACTGCACCCTCCGCTCGAGGTCGAGGTCGAGGGTCGGTCGCGGGCCGGCGTTGACCCCATGAGCCAGCCGCTGGTACTCGCTGCCACCCAGATCCATCCCCATCGGCCCGACCAGGAGCACCGAGTCGCCGTCCTGTCCAAAGCCTGCGGCGCAGCGTCGCGCGAGGTCCTCCAGGTGCCCCACCATGCCGATCACGGTGGTCGGGTCGATGCTCACTCCCTCGGTGTCGTTGTAGAGGGAGACGTTGCCGCTCACCACCGGGACACCGAGGGCCAGGCAGGCCTCGCGCATCCCCTCGACGGCCTCGGAGAGCTGCCAGAACACCTCGGGCTTCTCGGGATTGCCGAAGTTGAGGCAGTTGGTCACCCCGACCGGCGTGGCGCCGACGGCGACCACGTTGCGGGCGGCTTCGCAGACGGCGATGGCGGCGCCCCGCCGCGGGTCGAGGGCCGCGTAGCGAGCGTTGCCGTCGGTGGTGAGCGCAATCGCCCCGGCGGTGCCTCTCACGCGCAGCAGGGCGGCGTCGCCGCCGGGGAGGACCACGGTGTCGTCGCCGACCTGGTGGTCGTAGCGCCGGAAGATGGACCGGCGGCTACCGATGTTCGGACTGCCGATGAGGCGGAGCAGGCTCTCGCCCATCGACCAGGGCGGCGTCATGGCGAACGGATCGACCGAGAGCGCCTCGTCCAGCCCGGCGGGGCGCAGCGCCTCCGGGTGGCGAAGCGGCACATCGTCGATCAGGAGGTCGAGCGGGAGGTCGCAGACGACCGCTCCGCCATCGGACACCACCAGACGTCCTGTGTCGGTGACCGTCCCGATCACGTCCGAGTGGAGGTCCCAGCGGTCGAACTCCACCTGCACCGAGGCCGCGTCCTGCGGACTCACCACCAACAGCATCCGTTCCTGCGACTCGCTCAGCATCACCTCGTAGGGCGTCATCCCCCGCTCTCGCCGCGAGATGCGGGAGACGTCCATCTCGATGCCGCACCCACCTCTGTGGGCCAGCTCGGCGGACGAGCTGGTGAGCCCGGCGGCCCCCAGGTCCTGCATGGCGACGATGCGCGGATCTCCGGCCAGAGCGACGCAGACCTCCATGAGGCACTTCTCGAGAAAGGGGTTGCCGACCTGGACCGCGGGACGTCGCTCACTGGAGGCTTCGTTGAGCTCAACCGAGGCGAAGGTGGCCCCATGGATGCCGTCACGGCCAGTGTCGGCACCGACCAGAAGGACGAGGTTACCGGGACCGGCGGCAGCCGCTAGGGTCAGCTTGGACTGCTCGATGACGCCGACGCACATGGCGTTGACCAGGCAGTTGTGCCGGTAGGACTCGTCGAAGTAGATCTCGCCACCGACGGTGGGGACGCCGATGCAGTTGCCGTAGCCGCCGATGCCGGCCACGACACCATCGAGGAGGTGCCGCTGCGCCGGCTCGTCCAATGGTCCGAAGCGCAGTGAATCAAGCAGGGCGACGGGCCGTGCGCCCATGGTGAAGACGTCGCGGAGGATGCCGCCGACCCCGGTGGCCGCTCCCTGGTACGGCTCGATCGCGGACGGGTGATTGTGGGACTCGATCTTGAATACGCAGGCGAGTCCGCCTCCGATGTCGACCGCGCCGGCGTTCTCCCCCGGTCCCTGCAGCACCCGCGCGCCACTCACCGGCAGACGGGCGAGAAGGGGCTTGCTCGTCTTGTACCCGCAGTGCTCGCTCCACATCGCACCGATCACGCCCAGCTCCACCTCGGTGGGGATTCGCCCCAACCGGCGGGATGCCAGCTCGTACTCGCCACGGGTCAGCGCCACCTCGGCCAGGGTGGCATCGGAGACGGGGGCCTTGGCGGTCATGGGGCCACCGTGAAGACGGAGCGCTCGGCCACCGCCTCGACCACGCTCCGGAAGATGCTCATCCCATCCTCGCTCCCGAGCAGCGTCTCGACCGCGCGCTCCGGGTGGGGCATCATCCCCAGCACGTTGCGGCCCTCGCTCACGATGCCGGCGATGTCGCGCATGGATCCGTTGGGAGAGGCCTCGCCGACC
>PLOF01000115.1 GCA_003142035.1 Candidatus Dormiibacterota bacterium | reverse complement strand
TTTCCCGTCAGCCATGGATGCCCCGGACACGCCGCGGTGAGGGGCCCCGACTGGGATCACCTGGCCGGCTTTCCGCCGGTGCCTCACCGCTCGGCATTGCTCGGCCTCATCCTCGATCTGGGACTGGTTCGTCACCGCGGTGCATCACTCTCCGACTGACTGTCGCTCGATGGTGGCGGCCGGGCGCCAAGCTGCCCAGATTCGGCTGCGGCGTCTTTCCTTGATGCAAGTGCACCAGTGATCACCTGCATGCGGAGTCAGGTGAACACACGAAGGCCCGAGAGGTGGTGGGGCCGCTGCTCCGCCCACCGGCCATCCCAGCGGCGCGAGGAGATCCGCACGACCAGCGGCGCGGGCCGGGCCAACGGCTGGTACCGCTAGGTTCTCAAGGCCTCGCGTTTGCGGATGGCGTTGCGGTCGTTGGCGTTGAGCACCCGTTTGCGCAGCCGGAGGCTGGACGGCGTGACCTCGACCAGCTCGTCGTCCTGGATGAAGTCGAGCGACTCCTCTAGGGAGAGTGTGCGGGGCGGGGTCAGGGTGATCGTGAAGTCAGAGGTCGAGGAGCGAATGTTGGTCTTCTGCTTCTGCTTGGCGACGTTGACCGCGAGGTCTCCGGGGCGGCGGTTCATGCCGACGACCATCCCCTCGTACACTGGGGTTCCCGGGCCGATGAGGGGCTGCCCCCGTTCCTGGAGCGTGAGCAGGCCGTAGGCGACGGCCATGCCCGGCTGACTGGCGGTCAGCACCCCCATCCGGTGGGCGCGCGGCAGGACCCGCCACGGCTCCCAGCCGAGCAGCCGGGTGGCCATGACCCCGGTGCCGCGGGTGATCGTGAGCAGGGTGCTGCGCACGCCGATCAGCGCGCGCGTCGGCGCGTGGTAGATGAGGCGCATCCCCCCGCCCGCGTCGGTCCGCAGTGACTGCATGACGGCTCCGCGCGCTCCGAGCAGCTCGGTCACAGCCCCCAGGTAACTCTGCTGGACGTCGATCACGCATTCCTCGACGGGCTCCAGCTTGGTCCCGTTCCTCTCCTTGGTGATGACCTGAGGGCGGGAGACCTCGAATTCGTAGCCCTCGCGGCGCATCGTCTCGATGAGGATGGCGAGGTGCAGCTCGCCCCGGCCGGACACCTCGAAGCCGTCCGCGGTGGCCCCGTCGGCGACGCGCAGTGCCACATTGGTGCGCAGCTCCTTGTCGAGCCGCGCGCGCAGCTGGCGGGAGGTGCTGCTCAGCTTCTGCTCACGTCCGGCGAACGGCGACGTGTTGACCGTGAACTGCATCCGCAGGGTGGGGTCCCCCACCTCGATCCGGGGCAGTGCCTCCGGGGAGTCGGCGGCGCAGATCGAGTCGCCGATGTTGACCTCGGGGAGGCCAAAGACGGCGACGATGTCTCCCACCCTGGCCTCCGGGACCTCGATCTGGTGAAGACCGCGCCACACCAGGATGCCGGTGATGGTCTGCCGGCCGCTCCACCCGTCGGCGGTGGCGACGACCACCTCCTGCCCCCTGGTCAGCGTCCCCCGCTGCACCCTGCCGAGGGCCAGTCTCCCCCGGTAGGGATCGTCGTCGAGCGAGCTGACCAGCAGCTGCAGGCTGAGGTCAGGGTCTCCGCGCGGGGCGGGGACATGGGTGACGATGGCGTCGAGAAGCGGCTCGAGGTTGACCCCGGGGATATTTAGAGAGGTGGTCGCCGTCCCCGCGCGGCCGGTGGCGAAGATCACGGGGGCGTCGAGCTGGGCGGCGTCCGTGGCCAGCTCCAGGAGGAGGTCGTGGGTGGCCTCCAGGGCCACGTTGGGGTCGGCGTTGGTCCGGTCCAGCTTGTTGATGACGATCACCGGCCGGAGCCCGAGCTGGAGGGCCTGGCGGAGGACCACGCGGGTCTGGGGCATCGGCCCCTCGGCCGCGTCCACCAGGAGGAGACAGCCGTCGGCCATCGAGAGGACCCGCTCGACCTCGCCGCCGAAGTCGGCGTGACCGGGGGTGTCGATGACGTTCAGGGTGACGTCGTGGTACCGGATCGAGGTGTTCTTGGCGAGGATGGTGATGCCCCGCTCCCGCTCCAGGTCGTTGGAATCCATGATCAGCTCGCCGATCTGCTCGTGGTCGGCGAAGCTGTGGGTCTGCTTGAGCAGGGCGTCGATGAGCGTGGTCTTGCCGTGGTCGATGTGGGCGATGATCGCCACATTGCGAATGTCGTTGCGCTCGATGACAGACATGGGGAGGGGTTTCCGATTCAGTGCATCTGGTGTTCTGGGCCGACGGGAGCAGCCCGTCAGACGCGGACCACCTGGCTGCCGGGGATCTCGGCAAAGCCGGCGACCTGAGTGTAGCCGTCCACGGGGCTGGGGCCGAGGTGGCCCTGCTCTGGCATCAGCCGGCTGGGCCGGCGCTCGGCGGATTCGCGGAGGGCCCCGCGCCGGCGACCGGCGCAGAGGAGAGGCGCACCTCGAGCCGCGTGGAGAGCATCACCGCGCCTGGCGATCGGTCAGGCGAATGGATGGCATTGACGAGCATCGCCGCCATCTCCCGCCCCATCCGCTCGATGGGCTGGCGCACGCTGGTGAGCGGCGGCTGGAGGGACGCGGCCATGGGGTCGTCGTCATAGCCGACCACGGCCACGTCCTCGGGGACTCTCCGGCCGGCCTCGGTCAGCGCCTTGAGGGCCCCGGCCGCCATCAGGTCGGAGGCGGCGAAGACGGCGTCGAGCAGGGGGCGTTGGGAGAGCAGCAACCGCATGGCGCGGGCTCCGTCCTCGCGGGTGAAGTCGCCGGCTCCGATCAGGCCCTCGTCGGCGGGCAGGCCGGCCGCCGTGAGCCCCTGCCGGTAGCCGCGAAGCCGGTCCTGTGCGGCGTGAACGTCAGGGTGGCCGGTGATGGTCGCGATGGTCCGCCGCCCCCCGGAGACGAGGTGGGCGATGGCGTGGGCGGCACCCGTGACATTGTCGACATCAACGTACCCAACGCGATCGGTCTCGGTGGGGCGGCCCCCGAACACGACCGGGATGCCGTGGGCCGCGAGGTGTCCGG
>PLOF01000124.1 GCA_003142035.1 Candidatus Dormiibacterota bacterium | reverse complement strand
CGGTCGGCCAGGATGACCTGGAAACCGCGCAGCGCGGCGTCCCAGGCCACCCCAGCCCCCGTGGAACCACCCCCGATCACCAGCAGCTGGCACTCGAGAGCTTCAGTCATGGTTCCCGGTTCAGTCCGATTGCCTGCCGGTCACTCGACCCAGTCGAAGGTGCGGGTGACGGCCTTCTTCCAGAGCTTGTACTGGTTCTCCCGCTCCGTGGCGTCCATCTTGGGCTCCCAGGTGCGGTCAACCTGCCAGTTCTTGCGGAGCTCCTCGACCTCTTTCCAGAAGCCCACCGCGAGCCCGGCGGCATACGCGGCGCCGAGGGCCGTGGTCTCGGCCACCTTGGGCCGGATGACCGGGACGCCCAGCACGTCTGCCTGGAACTGCATGAGCAGCTCGTTGAAGACCATGCCGCCGTCGACCTTGAGCGCGGTCAGGGCCACGCCCGAGTCGGCGTTCATGGCGTCGAGCACTTCGCGGGTCTGCCAGGCGGTCGCCTCCAGCACCGCGCGGGCGATGTGGCCCTTGGTGACGTAGCGGGTGAGGCCGGCGATGACGCCTCTCGCGTCGCTCTTCCAGTAGGGGGCAAAGAGCCCCGAGAAGGCGGGCACGAAGTAAGCGCCACCGTTGTCGTCGACGGTCTTGGCCAGCGTCTCGATGTCAGCCGAGGTCTTGATCAGTCCCAGGTTGTCGCGCATCCACTGCACCAGGGCGCCGGTGATCGCGATCGAGCCCTCGAGGCAGTACACGGCCGGCTGCGAGCCGATCTTGTAGCCGAGGGTGGTCAGCAGGCCGTTCTTGGACTGGACCGGCTTCGTGCCCGTGTTGAGGAGCATGAAGTTGCCGGTGCCGTAGGTGTTCTTGGCCTCGCCGACCGAGTAGCAGGTCTGGCCGAAGATGGCCGCCTGCTGGTCGCCCAGGTCGCCCGCGACGGGAATGCCCGGCAGCGGGTCGACGCACTTGCCGTAGACCTCGCTGGAGGGACGGATCTGGGGGAGCATCGCCTTGGGGATGCCCATGATCTTGAGGATCTCCGGATCCCAGTCCAGGGTCTCCAGGTTCATCAGCATGGTGCGGCTGGCGTTGGTCACGTCGGTCACGTGGAGGCCGCCGTGGACCCCACCGGTGAGGTTCCAGATGCACCAGCTGTCGAGGTTGCCGAAGGCCAGGTCCCCGGCCTCTGCCTTGGCACGCAGCCCCGGCACGTTCTCCAGCAGCCACATGATTTTTGGACCGGAGAAGTAGGTGGCCAGGGGCAGGCCGACCTTGGCCCGGAAGCGGTCCTGGCCGCCGTCCTTGGCCAGCTCGTTGCAGATGGTGTCGGTGCGGGTGTCCTGCCAGACGATGGCGTTGTGGACCGGCTTGCCGGTCTTCTTGTCCCAGACCACCGCGGTCTCGCGCTGGTTGGTGATGCCCACCGCGGCGAGGTCCGAGGCCTTGAGGCCGGTCTTCTGCAGAGCGACCCGGATTACCTCCTTCGAGCGCTCCCAGATCTCCATCGCGTCGTGCTCGACCCAGCCCGGCTTCGGGTAGATCTGCTCGTGCTCTTTCTGGTCGATGCCGACCACCCCGCCGGAGTGGTTGAAGATCATGAAGCGGGTGCTGGTCGTTCCCTGGTCCAGCGCCCCTACGTATTCAGCCATAGCGTTCTCCTTACTCCCAGCTCACGTATCAGCCGTGAATGCCTGTCGGGCCGCCCGGACCAGCAGCCAGGATGAGGTCGCCCCCGGGTCCTGATGCCCGGCGCTGCGCTCTCCCAGATAGCTCGCCCGGCCCTTCCGCGCCACCAGCGGGATGGTGGCCTGCATGCCCTGCTCGGCCGCCTGCTCGCAGGTGGCAAGCGCCGCCTCGAGCGTGGCGCCATCCTGCGCCGCCTCGCGCAGCGAGTCGGCGGCCGGTTGCAGGGCGTCGATCATGGTCTTGTCCCCGGGCTGGGCCTTGCCTCGCGCCCGCACCGCCTGAACGGCGGCAGCGAGGGCCTGGCCCCAGTCCTCTGTCGAGAGCTCGGTCTTGCCCGTGACGGCGGTGCCCAGCCCCAAGAAGAGGGTGCCGTAGAGAGGCCCACTGGCTCCGCCCACGGTCGAGATCAGAGTCATCGCGGTCGTCTTGAAGAGCTGCGACAGGTCGGCCCCCTCCAGGGAGCCGACCTTCGCCAGCACTGCCTGCATGCCCCGGTCCATGTTGGTCCCGTGGTCGGCATCGCCGATCTCCGAGTCCAACTGGGTCAGGTATGCCTTGTTCTCGGCTATGGCAGCGGCGAAGCCTTGCACGAACGCAAGTCCCTGCTCATACGTGACGGCCATCGTCGCTGCCCTCTAACCGATCTCTTCTGCTTCTCAGACTCCCCAGCGCAGTCCTGGGGTGTTGACGGGGGCGTCCCACAGCCTGGTCATCTCATCGTCGAGACGGAGCAGGGTTATGGAGCAACCCGCCATCTCCAAGGAGGTGATGTAGGGGCCGATCAGCTTGCGTCCGATCTTCACGCCCACGCCGTCCAGGTAGCGCGAGAGCGCTCGATAGACGATGTAGAGCTCGATGAGCGGGGTGCCGCCCATGCCGTTGACGAACGCCAGAACCGAATCGCCCCGCTTGAACGGCAGGTCCTCGACGATCGGGCGGGTCAGCATCTCCACGACCTCGTCGGCGCTCGCCAGCGCGCGGCGCTCGCGGCCCGGCTCACCGTGGATGCCGATCCCGATCTCCATCTCCTGCTCGCCCAGGTCGAAGGTCGGCTTGCCGGCCGCGGGCACGGTGCAGGAGGTCAGGGCCATGCCCATGCTCCGCCCGTTCGCGTTGACCCGACGGCACAGCTCGGCGACGTCCTTGAGCGACGCATGGGCCTCCGCCGCGGCTCCGCAGATCTTCTCTGCGAGCACCGTGGTGCCTACCCCTCGCCGCCCGGCGGTGTACAGGCTGTCCTGGACCGCCACGTCGTCGTTGATGACGACCGCCTCCACCTCGATGTCGTCGGCCTTGGCGAGGTCCGCGGCCATCTCGAAGTTGAGGATGTCACCGGTGTAGTTCTTGACGATGTGGAGCACCCCGGCGCCGCCACTGACCGCCTTGGTGGCCTCCAGGATCTGGTCGGGGGTCGGCGAGGTGAAAACCTCTCCTGGGCAGGCCGCATCCAGCATGCCCATCCCGACGAAGCCCCCGTGCATCGGCTCGTGCCCCGAGCCTCCGCCGGAGACGAGCGCCGTCTTGCCGCTGACCGGTGCGTCGACCCGCACCACGTAGTTGGGTGCGAAGTGCACCCGCACGAGGTCGGAATGAGCGGCGACGATGCCCTCCAGTTCCTCTTTGACAACGTCCTCGACGCGATTGATCAGCTTCTTCATGGTCGTTGCCCGCTACGCCCGGTCGGGCTGAACGTTGGGCTCGGAACGGCCGATCTCCTCCCGTACCGCGTCGGCCGCACCGGTCCGCGACTTGCGGGCGTGGAGCACGTCACCGACGAAGAAGTCGTAGACGATGGCGCCGACACAACCGCCGACGAGCGGACCGATGATCGGAATCCAGAAGTAGTCGCTGAACGAGAAGCCGGCGCCGTTGTTGAAGCTCCCGGGCAGGGCCACCTGGCCGTAGCCTGCAAAGAACGCGAAGAGACGCGGCCCGAAGTCACGGGCGGGGTTGATCGCGTACCCGGTGTTGGCTCCGAACGAGGTGCCGATCGCGAAGATGATGAAGCCGACGATGAGCGGTCCGAGGTTGCTCGTCGGCGCCGTGTTGCGCGAGTCGGTCACCGCGAAGATGCCGAGCACCAGCAGTGCGGTGCCCACCGCCTCATCGAGGAACGGTCCCCCGATGCCCCCATGGAAGTAGGCGGCGGGGAAGGTGGCGAAAATCGAGTAGGTGGCCAGCGCGTTGCCCGCCGACGGGACCAGGTGTGCGGCGGTGTTGTAGGCGGCGATGGCGTCGTGATAGACCCACATGACCATCGCTGCGCCGAGGAAGGCTCCCACCACCTGGGCGATCCAGTAGGGGACCACGCTCTTCCAGGGGAAGCGGCGCCTCAGCGCCAGGGCCAAGGTCACCGCCGGGTTGAGGTGCGCGCCGCTGACGCCGCCCGCGATGTAGACGCCGATCATGACGGCGAACGCCCATCCGAAGGTGATCAGCAGCCAGTCACCGGCGGCGTTGAAGATGGTCGTGGGCGTGGCGGCCCTGCCCGACCCAGGGAGGGCGGCGACCGCCATGGCGACAACCCCGTCTCCGAACATGATCAGGGTCAACGTCCCGATGAATTCCGCCGATAACTCGCCCCACAGGCCGTGCAGACCGAATGTCTGCCGGCCCGCGCCGTGTATCGGTCGATACTCGTCAGCCATGCCAAACCCTCCAATTGGTCGTCCAAGCGATAACTTGGCTCACCTGTGGAAAACGGGCGCCACTCCTGCGCCCGCCGCACGACACAGCCCTCATGCGCCCGATCCTCCCTACGCGAACCTCCGCCCCTCCCCTGGGGGCGGTTGTGGTCCGGCCGGCCTAGACGCGTTGGCCATTATCCGGTACCGTTGGGCATTGTCAACCCACTTCTCAGAATGCCCCACCGATCAGGTAGGGTACCCAGATGCCGCGGCCGATTCAATCGATTCAACGCGCCGCCCAGGTCATGCACCTGCTGTCCGGGCGGGCTCGCCGCCTCAGCCTCGTGGAGCTGTCGGCGCAGATGGGCCTGCCCAAAGGGACGGTCTTCGGGATCCTGCGCACCCTCCAGCAGGTCGGATTCGTCGAGAAGGACCCGGACTCGGGGAAGTACCAGCTCGGAGCGGCGCTGCTCCACCTTGGCAGCACCTATCTGGACGGCAACGAGCTGCGCTCCCGGGCGCTCAACTGGGCGGACTCGCTGGCCGCTCGCAGCAACGAGACGGTGAGGATCGGCACCCTTCACGACGGCCGGGTGCTGGTCGTTCACCACGTCTTCCGCCCCGATGACAGCTACCAGGTGCTGCAGGTCGGCTCGCTGCTGCCCCTCCACGCGACCGCCCTGGGCAAGGCGTTGCTCGCCGCCAACCCCTACGTGCTCTCCGAGTTGGGCCGGGAAGAGCTGAGCCGCTTCACCCCCCGCACGATCACCGACGGCAAACAGCTGACCGCCGCGCTCAAGGAGATCAAGAAGCGCGGCTGGGCGGCCGACATCGGGGAGCTCGTCGACGGCCAGTGCTCGGTCGCCGCTCCGATCACCGATCGCAGCGAACAGACCGTCGGTTCCATCGCCATCTCGGGGCCGATCGAACGGCTGTGCGAAGCGGAGATGCCTCGCAGCGATCTCGTCGAGTACGTGCGCGAGTCGGCGCGGTCGATCTCCCGCGACCTGGGGGCGATCCCGTGGTAGCCGGGCTGCGCGCGCCGCGGGCGCCGGCCGAGGAGCTTGACAGCACATCGACCAGCCGGGAGACTGGGTCCCATCGTGGCGCTGAGCGGGCTGGTGTGAGAGCGTCTGCCACGGCTCCGTCGGCGTCGTCCCCGAGGGGCGGGGTCGGGAGGGGGGTGGTCAGGTGACGGGCGCCTACGTGGCATCCATCGACCAGGGGAGCGCGTCGTCGCGCTGCCTGCTGTTCGACGAACGGGGCAGGATCGTGTCGGTGGCTCAGAAGGAGCACCGGCAGCTCTTCCCGCGGCCCGGATGGGTCGAGCAGGATGCGGAGGAGATCCTCGGTACGGTGCTCCAGGTGGTTCCGGATGCCCTGGAGAAGGCCGGGCTCAAGCTCGCCGACCTGGTCGCCCTGGGGATCGCCAACCAGCGGGAGACCACCGTGGTCTGGGACCGCCGCAGCGGCCGGCCCATCTACAACGCGATCAGCTGGCAGGACACCCGCACCGACAAGATCGTCAACCGCCTCGCCGCCGAAGGGGGGAAGGATCGCTTCCGGGCCAAGACCGGGCTCCCCCTCACGGCGTACTTCTCGGGGCCGAAGATCCAGTGGATCCTCGACCACGTGGACGGGGCTCGGGCCGGCGCCGAGAGGGGCGATGTGCTGTTCGGGACCATGGAAACGTGGTTGATCTGGAAGCTGACCGGCCGCCACCTGACCGACGTCACCAACGCCAGCCGGACCATGCTCATGGATCTCCGGTCGCTGGACTGGGACGACGAGCTGCTCGAAGCGATGAAGGTGCCCCGGGCGATGCTGCCGGAGATCCATGCCTCCTCAGAGGTGTACGGTGAGGCTGGCGCACCGCTCCGCGGCCTCCCGGTCGCCGCCGCCTTGGGGGACCAGCAGGCGGCGCTCTTCGGCCAGACCTGCTTTGCAGCCGGGGAGGGCAAGTGCACCTACGGGACCGGCAGCTTCCTGCTCCTCAACACTGGCTCACAGCTGGTGGAGTCGACTCACGGGCTGCTCACCACGGTCGCATGCCGGATCGCCGGCGAGCCGGCGACGTACGCGCTCGAGGGGTCCATCGCGGTCACGGGAGCTCTGGTGCAGTGGCTGCGCGACAAGCTGGGCATGATCTCCAGCGCCGCCGAGATCGAGACCCTGGCACGGACCGTGGAGGACAGTGGTGGGGTCTACGTGGTGCCGGCATTCTCCGGCCTCTTTGCGCCCCACTGGCGCTCTGATGCGCGTGGTGTGATCGCCGGCCTGACCGGTTTCACGACCAAGGGACACCTGGCCCGGGCGGTGCTGGAGGCGACGGCGTGGCAGACCCGTGAGGTCATCGAAGCCATGAACAGCGACGCCGGGACCGTGCTCCGCGTGCTCAGGGCCGATGGCGGCATGACCGCCGACAATCTGATGATGCAGCTCCTCGCCGACTCCCTCGGCGTGCCGGTCGTCCGGCCGATCGTGTCCGAGACGGTGTCCCTGGGTGCCGCGTACGCCGCCGGTCTCGCCGTCGGCTTCTGGCCGAATGTGGAGAGCCTCCGCGCCAACTGGCACAAGGCCGCGGAATGGCTCCCGAGGCTCGACCCCGAGACCCGTGAACGGCGCTTCCGGAAGTGGAAGAAGGCGGTCGCGCGCACCCTCGAGTGGGTGGACGACGACGACGAATGAGGTTTGACGCGGGGCGTAGGGATCGCCCGCGTCCTCGTCTGGTCGTGACCTCAGCCCTCGCCTGACGCGGAGTTACCCCCGAGCGGCTTGCATCTGGGCGTCCTTGGATCGATAATCTGTGCGTCGGTGAGCATTTGCTCACGGTTGCATGAATGACGGGGTGGCGGGAGCGTGCGGGAGGAGTTGCGCGAGGACGAGTACGAGCTCCTCGCTCGGCTGGCTCAGCGGTACTACGTGGACGAGCGCACTCAGGAGGAGATCGCCCGCGAGTTTGCCCTCTCCCGGCCCAAGGTCCAGCGCCTGCTGGACCGTGCGCGCCGATGCGGGGTCGTCGCCATCCATGTCCAGGCGCCCCCGTGGCTGCGGCTTGAGCTCGAGAGCCAGCTCCGTGAGATTTTCGGTCTGAGCGACGCGATCGTCTGCTCGGCGCGCGCCGACCCTCTGGCGGAGCGCGAGGCTGTCGCCCAGCGCGCCGCGCGATACCTGGAGCGGCGTCTCCATGACGGCTGTGTGGTGGCGGTGAGCCACGGGCGCGCGGTTGGCGAAGTGCCCCGCTTCTTCCGGCCGGCCAGCCGTCTGGACGTCACCTTCGTCAGCGCCATGGGGGGCTCCCCGGGCGTCGCGGCGCCGACCAACCCGAACGAGATCTGCCGCGCCCTCGCCGCTGGTTGCGGGGGAGAGGCGGTGAGCCTGTACGCGCCCGCCTATGTGGAGAGTGTCGAGATCCGGGACCAGTTGCTCGCCCAGGAGGCGATCGCCCAGAGCCTGGACCGGGCCGCGCAGGCGACAGTGGCCCTGGTCGGCATCGGGGGCACCGACGACGGATGCACGATGGTGAGGTCGGGCTGTCTGACCACCGACGAGATCGCCTGGCTGCGGAGCCAGGGGGCGGTCGGGGACGTCCTGGGCAACTACGTCGACATCGACGGACGCTCCGTCGCCTCCCCGCACCAGGACCGGCTCCTGGCCCTGACCGTCGATCACCTACGCCGCGTGGAGACCGTGGTGGCGGTGGTCAGCGAACCGGAGAAGCCGCGGGCGATCCTGGGGATGCTGCGTGCCGGGGTGATCGGTGTCCTGGTAGTGGATGAGGGCAACGCGCGGGCCGTTCTCGACCTCGCGTCCCATGAGCCGGCGATGGCGGGTCGGGCTGGCGGTGGCCCCCGGCCATTCCCACGGGAGGTGTAGACATGCCTGTGGTCACCACCAAATCCATTCTCGAGCGAGCCTTCCATGAGAGGTACGGTGTGGCGGCGATCAACGTCGTCAACGACCTCTCCATGGAGGCGGTGCTGGCGGCCGCGGAGGAGTTGCGCGCTCCGGTGATCGTCCAGACCTCGGTCAAGCACGTGGTGATGACCGGGGTCGGCGTCATGTACGCGATGTGGCGGGAGATGACCGAGAACATCACGGTCCCGGTCGCCCTCCATCTCGATCACTGCCCCGATCGGGCTCTCATCAGCGAATGCCTGGCGATGGGCTGGAACTCGGTCCTCTTCGACGCCAGCAAGCTGTCCGTTGAGGAGAACATGCGCCAGTGCGTCGAGGTGGTCGATGAGGCACGCCGGCATGGGGCTGACGTCGAGGGCGAGATCGAGGGCTTCAAGCGGACCGAGGAGATGACCGGCGACGAGGCGGAGCACGTCCAGTCGCTGAAGACGGTGGTCGACTTCGTGCGCGTCACCGGGGTCGACGTCTTCGCCCCGGCGATCGGCAACGCCCACGGCGTCTACGCGGCCACCCCTCACCTCGACAGCCAGCGCGTCAGCGACATCGTCGAGGCCACCGGCATCCCGGTCGCCCTCCATGGCGGGACGGGCATGACGCCGGCACAGTTCAGTGACCTGATCGGCCGGGGCTGCGCCAAGGTGAACATCTCGACCGCTCTGAAGATCGCCTTCATGAAGTCCGGCTACGAGTACATGAGCGCGCATCCCGGCGCTTACGATCCGCCCGCCCTCTTCACGGCGCAGCGGACCGCGGTCATGGAGATGGCGAAGTACCACATCCGGCTTTTCGGGAGCGAGGGGAAGGCCTGGGCGTGAGCGCGATCATCTTCGACTGCGATGGCGTGCTCGCGGACACCGAGCGGTACGGCCACCTGCCGGCCTTCAACCAGACCTTCGCGGAGGTCGGGGTGCCGCTGCAGTGGTCGGAGGAGGAATACGGACGCAAGCTGGAGATCGCCGGCGGCAAGGAGCGGATGGCGAGCGAGCTGACTCCGGAGTTTGTCCGTGCGCACCACTTGCCGGCCGATCCGGAGGGCAGAGCGGCGCTGCTCGGCGCGTGGCACAAGCGCAAGACCCAGATCTACACGGAGATGGTGGCCGCCGGGAAGCTGCCGCCGCGGCCGGGCATCCGGCGGATCATCGGTGAGGCTCAGGACGCGGGATGGAGGCTGGCGGTGGCGTCGACGTCGGCGGAGCCGTCGGTGCGGGCCATCCTGGAGCAGGCGGCGGGCCCGGAGCGCGCGGCGCGCTTCGACGTCCTGCTCGCCGGGGACTGTGTCCCGCGTAAGAAGCCGGCTCCCGACATCTACCTTCTGGCCCTCGAGAAGCTGGGCGCGGCTCCGGATCGGGTGCTCGTCATCGAGGATTCGCGCAACGGCCTCGAGGCGGCGCGCGGCGCCGGTCTGCGCTGTCTGATCACCGTCAACGGTTACACGTCCTACGAGGACTTCAGCGAGGCAGTGCTGGTGGTCTCGTCACTGGGCGACCCCGGGGGAGAGAGAAGCGTGGTGATCGGCAATCGGAGCAGTTCACGCCCAGGCGACTTCGTCGCATTGACCGACCTGGAGGCCTGCCTGGGGGGATAGCGAGTCAGAGATATCAGGGAAGCAGAGGAGCACACAGGATGGCGGCGACCGCAATCGATGACGTCGATCTTGTTCTGAGGACGATGGCCAAGACCATCGTCGACAATGCCGTCTACTTCGCTGACCTTGACAGCGTGGCTGGGGACGGCGACTTCGGTTACTCACTCCGGAACGGCTTCGAGGTGGTGGTCAGCGACTACGACACCTTCGACCGGAGCAGCGTGGGCGCGGTCCTCAAGAAGATTGGCTTTGTGCTCTCCGGCAAGGTGGGCGGGGTCAGCGGGCCGATCTGGGGCACGGCTTTCTTGCGAGCGTCGCAGGCGGCCGGCGACAAGACCGAGTTCACGGCCGCCGACGTGATCGCCATCCTCCGCGCCGCCGTCGCGGGCATCATGCACCGCGGCGGGGCGTCGCTCGGCGAGAAGACGCTCCTCGATGCCCTGGTCCCTGCCATCGACACGATGGAGACTGGTCTGGCCCGTCCCGAGGCGGTGCAGGACCACGGGAGCGCAGCGCTCCAGGAGGCGGCGGACGTGGCCGTCCGGGCGGCCGAGGCCACCAAGCCGATGCTCGCCATGCGCGGCCGTGCCGCCTACACCGGGGAGCGGAGCATCGGTTCGGTCGACGCCGGAGCCACCGCCGTCGGCGTCATCTTGCAAAGCGTCAGCGCGGCTTGGCGTGAGAAATACGCTCAGAAGGAGACTGGCAGGTGAAGAAATTCGTCAACGACCCGAGGCAGTTCGTGCCCGAGATGCTGGAGGGCATCTACCTGGCGAGCGGCGGGAGGCTCAAGTACGAGCCCAAGTACAACCTCATCTACCGCGCCGACATGCCCCAGGCGAACAAGGTCTCGATCATCCAGGGGTCCGGCTCCGGCCACGAGCCGGCCCACACCATGATCGTGGGCAAGGGCATGCTGGACGCGGCCTGTCCTGGTGACGTCTTCGCCGGCCCCCCCGTGGAGTTCGTGTACGAGACGACCAAGCTGATGAACTCACCGAAGGGTGTTCTCCACCTCGTCAACAACTACACCGGCGACCGGCTCGCCTTCGAGCAGGGCCGGGAGATGTGCGAGATGGACGGCATCAAGGTGGCGACGCTGCTCGTCAACGACGACGTGGCCGTCAAGGACTCGACCTGGACGGTGGGACGGCGCGGCGTGGCCGGCAACTTCTTTGTCATCAAGGCGGTGGGGGCGGCCTCCGAGAAGGGAGCGTCGCTCGAGGAGCTGGTGCGCATCGGCAATGACGTCATTGCCAACGTGAGGACGTTGGGGATCGCGCTCACCTCCTGCACCCCGCCGGTCAAGGGATCTCCGCTCTTCGAGATCGCCGACGACGAGATGGAGGTCGGTATCGGCATCCATGGCGAGCCGGGCCGTCAGCGCACCAAGCTGGTCTCGGCCACCGAGATCGTCGACATCATGCTCAACGCCGTGGTGCCCGACCTCCCCTTCAAGGGCGGTGACGAGGTCGCCCTCATGATCAACGGGCTGGGCGGGACGACGATCGGCGAGCTCTACCTGCTCTACGGCATCGCCCACAAGAAGCTCGCGGCTCAGGGCATCAAGGTCTTCCGCAGCTACGTGAACGAGTACTGCACGTCGCTCGAGATGGCGGGGGCGTCGCTCACCCTGCTCAAGGTCAACGAGGAGATCAAGGGACTGCTGAACGAGCCGGCGGAGGTGTCGATCAGGGTCTTCTGATCGGGAAGGGCCCGCGGGACCCCGCTCCCGGGTTCGCCCTCACCGGCGCCCCGGGCGGCGGGGTCCCCTCCGGACCCGGCAGGGGAGGGGAGGAGCTCCATCGGCGGGCGTGCCGGGGAAGTGGCTCGTGCGCGGGCAGCCGGCGGAGGCGCGATGCGCAGGGTGCCCGGGCGGCGTGCCCGGTCAGGCGGTGGGGGCGGGGTCGCTCGTCTCGGGGTCACCCACGGCAGGCTCGACCCCTCGGATGAGCCGGTCGATGTTCTCCCGATGCCGGAAGATCACCACCGCGACCCCGGGCAGCGCCAGCGCGAGGCCGGCGGCGTCACGGCGGCGCAGTCCCAGGGCCAGCGCGGCGAGGCCTCCGGCGATGCTTCCGGAGAGCGAGAGCACGGACGTCCTCCGGGTCACGGCGAGGGCGCCGACGCCTGCGATCAAGGACACTCCGGCGACCGGAGGGGTGATCACGCTGGCGGCACCGAACAGCGTGGCGGAGCTCTTCCCGCCCCGGAAACCGACGAACACCGGCCACGAGTGTCCGATCACCGCTCCCAGGCCCGCGGCCGCGCCCCCGGCGCGATCGCCGGTGAGGGCCTTGCCGAGCCGGGCCGCCGCGGCGCCCTTGCCGATGTCGAGGGCCAGCGTGATCGCGGCAGGGCCGCGCCCGGCGGTGCGAAGGACGTTGGCCATGCCCATGCTGTGGCTGCCGTGCTCCCGGACGTCGATCCCGCGGCTCAAGCGTCCCACCAGGACCCCCGACGGGATCGATCCGATCGCATAGCCGAGAGCGGCAGAGGCGGCGAGGCGTGCGGTGCGATGCATGGGAACGGAGTTTGCCACGAATGCGCCGGATCGATGCATCGGTTGGGCGAGGCCCCGCTTCTCCGCGTGGCCGCTCCGGTGCCGCCGGTCGCAAGGGGGGGGCCGCGCCGGACCCCGCCGGCGAGCTGGCGAGGCACTCCGGGGCTCCGCTACACTGGGCGTGGACCCGTCGGGGAGTAGCTCAGATGGTTAGAGTACTGGTCTGGGGGACCAGGGGTCCGCGGTTCGAGTCCGCGCTCCCCGACAGTCGCGCAGGTTGACAGTGCGCAACCAGTGGGCGGAGATGACGCGGGCCGACGCCCGCCATCACGTTGTTGGTGGCCGGGTCCTTTCAGCCCTTCTTCTGCGGCGGATCGTCGGCGGCAATGACGTTCAGCGAGGTTCCCGACAGGAAGCTCCGGATGTTGAGTGCCGTGACGTCCAGGATGCGGTCGATCGCTTCTCGGCTGTACCAGGCCATGTGCGGGGTGAGGATCACATTCTCATGCCGGGCCAGGGCGTGCCCGGTGAGTAGCTGACGCATCCGTTCCTCCGTCTCGGGAATGTGGAACATCTGCCTTTCTTCCATGAGCAGCTCCTCGCCCTCGATGACGTCCAGGCCGGCACCGCCCAGGCGGCCGCTGTCGAGCGCGTCCAGGAGCGCAGCCGTGTCCACCAGGGCGCCCCGCGCGGTGTTGATGAGCAGCACTCCGGGCTTCATCTTCATCAGGCGGTCACGGTCGATGAGGTGACGCGTCTCCGGTCGGTAGGGGACGTGCAGGCTGATGACGTCCGAAGTTGTCAGCAGCTCGTCGAGCGAGACGTAGCGGAACCCCAGCACCTCGGCGAGCATGGGGTTGGGATGCGCGTCATAGGCGAGCACTTCCATGCCGAAAGCGCGGCCCATGCGGATGACGTGGAGGCCGATGTTGCCGGCACCGACCACCCCTAGGGTCTTAGAGCGCAGGTCGGAACCCATCAGGCCGCCCAGCGAGAAATCTCCGTGCGAGATCCGCCGGGTCACGACACCCAGGCGCCTAGAGAGGGCGAGGATGAGGCTGAAGGCGTGCTCGGCGACGGTATTCTCACCGTACGTGGGGACGTTCGAGACGGTGATGCCCCGCTCCCGGCAGGCAGCCAGGTCGATGTGGTCGTACCCGGTCGAGCGGGTGGCGATCAGCCGTACCTTGGCCATGCTCTCGATGACGGTGCGGCTCACCTGCGAGCGGATGAAGACCGACACCACGGTCGCCTCGCCCACCTGGTCAACGGTCTGGTCGGAGAGCGCCTGCTCGACGAACCGGCAGTCCACCCCAGGGAGGGCGTCGCGGAGGCGGCTGTCCTGGCCGGCCTCGGCCTCGAACACGACCACGGGAGCCTTCTCATCCATGACTTCGACCGCAGCATAGAAGAAGACTCGCCCGGACGCGCCTTGGGTGGCTACTGCCGTCCAGCGTTAGCCGGCGGTGGCGGCCTGCCTCTCCACCCGGGCTGCCCGCCGAACCTGTCAGAGGGCGCAGGGCAACCGATAGCGGCCGGCCCGCTCGGCGCTGTCGGCCAGCTCAGTGAGGCTCGTCGCCAGTGCGTCCAGGACGTGCGGGGCGAGCCGGTACCAGGTGAACTTGCCATCCTCGGTGGTGGTGACAGCGCCTGCCTCGCGGAGGATCCGCAGATGGTGGCTCACCGTCGTCTGCTTCGCGCCGGTCTCGTCGATCAGGTGACAGGTACACATCTCCTCGGCGGCGAGCAGTTCGACGATCCGGAGGCGGAGCGGGTCGGCAAGGAGCCCGAAGAGGGCAGCGCGCTCGCCGCTGACGTTGATGGTGGCGGTCGTCACGTCCCTATTAGATCACATCAGCGGATGTTCATATCAGGCTAGGCTGATGTATACTGCCCGGACCGGGCGGCAAGCAGATCGCCCACCGAGGCTCGGAGGAGTGGCATGGCCAGCGTTGAAGTGTTCGATCCCGCGATGTGCTGCTCTACCGGCGTCTGTGGACCGTCTGTCGATCCCACCCTGGCTCGCTTTGCTGCCGACCTCGAGTGGCTGGCCGGGCAGGGCGTGACGGTCGCCCGGGCGACCCTCTCCCAGGAGCCGGAGAAGTTCATCGCCTGTGCCCCGGTCCACGAGGCGGTCAACACCCAGGGTGAGGGGGCTCTGCCCGCCCTGCTGGTGGACGGGCTGTTGCGGAGCACTGGGCGCTACCCGGCTCGTGCCGAGCTCGCCGGGTGGGTCGGGATCACCCTCTCGCCACCGGTGCCCGTGGTGGCGGGGATTCGAGAGCTGCCGCAGGCAGAGAGTTGCTGCGGTGGGACCGGCTGCTGCTGATGAGCCTGGCTGACCCGCTGACGCTCAACGCAAGTCCGTTGGCGGGCCTGCTTGCCTGCACGACGCCGTTTCTCTTCTTCACCGGCAAGGGCGGCGTCGGCAAGACGTCGATCGCAGCTGCCACCGCGGTCGCCCTGGCCGAAGGCGGGGCCCGGGTGCTGATCGTGTCGACGGACCCGGCCAGCAACCTCGACGAGGTCCTGGGCGTGCAGGCCGGCACGTCGCCCACGCCGGTGCCGGTGCCTGGCGTGGCGGGCCTGACCGCTCGGAACATCGATCCCGATGCGGCAGCAGCCGCCTATCGGGAGCGGGTGGTCGGCCCCTACCGGACCCTGCTGCCCGCCGGCGTCGTCGCCAAGATGGAGGAGGAGCTGTCTGGCTCGTGCACCCTGGAGATCGCGGCGTTCAACGAGTTCGTCGCCCTCCTCGCCGACCCGACGGTCGCCGGCGACTACGACCGCATCGTGTTCGACACCGCCCCGACCGGGCACACACTGCGGCTTCTGACTTTGCCCGGTGCCTGGACCGGCTTCCTGCAGGACAACAAGGCTGGTGTCACGTGCATTGGCCCGATCTCCGCCCTCGGGCAGACCAGGGATCGCTATGCGGATGCCGTCGCGGCCCTCCGCGACCCGGCTCGCACCACTCTCGTCCTGGTCACCCGGCCCGATGTCGCCGCCTTGAGCGAGGCGGCACGCGCCGCCGGCGAGCTGTCCGCCCTCGGTGTCGTCGCGCCGCGTCTGGTGATCAACGGGGGGCTCGGCGCCACCGACCCCACCGATGAGGTCGCGCAGGCGTGGCAGGGTCGCGCCCAAGCGGCGCTGGCCGGTATGCCATCGGTGCTGGCGGCGATCAAGGGCGTCGACACCGTCCCGCTGCTGCCGGCAGCGCCGGTCGGGCTGGACGGCCTGCACCTCCTTCTCCATCCCGAGATCGCCGGCCTCCGTGGCGGCCCCGCCGAACGCCCCACCCCCCGCCTGCAGAGCGGCCTTGGTGAGCTGGTGGAGCAGATCGAAGCCGGGGGTCCCGGTGTTGTCATGACCATGGGCAAGGGCGGGGTGGGCAAGACGACCGTCGCCGCCGCCATCGCTGTCGCGCTGGCCGCCCGCGGCCATCAGGTCACCCTGACCACCACCGACCCGGCCGCCCACGTTGCCGACGCCCTGCCCGACCCTCCGCGCAACCTCACCGTCACCCGCATCGACCCTGCGGCGGAGACCGACAGTTACACCAAGGGCGTCCTCGCGACCGCGGGCAAGGATCTCAGCGCGGAGGCTTACGCGCTCCTCGAGGAGGATCTCCGCTCGCCGTGCACCGAGGAGGTCGCTGTCTTCCAAGCCTTCGCCCGCACCGTTGCCGCAGCGGCCGACCGATACGTGGTCATCGACACCGCCCCCACCGGGCACACCGTGCTGCTTCTCGACTCCTCCCGCAGCTTCGCGCGGCAAGTCACTGCCCAGGCGGGGGCCCTGCCCGAACCCGCCGCACGGCTGCTCGACACCCTCACCGACGCCGCCCACACCCGGATCCTGCTGGTCACCTTGCCCGAAGCCACCCCTGTCCACGAGGCGGCAAAGCTTCAAGCCGACCTCGCCCGCGCCGGGATCACCCCGTTCGGCTGGGTCGTCAACATGAGCCTCGCCGCGACAACCACCACCGACGCGGTATTGCAGGCCCGGGCTTACCAGGAGCGACGCTGGATCAGCGAGGTCAGTCGCCTCTCCGGCCGCCCGCCGACCATCCTCGGCTGGTCATCCCGACCATTGGTTGGCGCCGAGAGCCTGGCCATCCTGACCGCCNNCAGCGGCCTGACGATCCCCCAGCCTGGGAATGCCTCGGAGCTCGCATGCGGGCGCACAACCGGGCCGTGCGCCGAGGAGACGTTGGCGTAGCCCGCGCATCTGTTGCCCTCTCAACCTCCAACCACCGGCTTGGATACCCCTGCCCCGTACTGGTATCATGACGGGGTGATGACCGCCCCGGGCGCTCCGACCGCGGCCCCTGTCCAGATCGAGCTGGAGATCGAGGGAATGACGTGCGCCTCCTGCGTCCGCCGTGTGGAGCGCGCTCTGAGCAGCGTCGGCGGCGTCAGCTCGGCGAGCGTCAGCCTGACGACCGAGTTGGCCGAGGTGAGCATGACCACACCGGTCGAGCCTGCGATGCTGATCGCTGCGGTGGGCAGGGCCGGCTACGGGGCCGAGTTGATCTCGGGAAGCCGAAGCCCGAGCGAGGAGGTGGAGGGGCGCCGCTCCCGCCGGCGGGCGGCGATTCGCACACGGACGCGGCAGCTCGCCATCGGCGCCGCGCTCAGCACCGGCATTCTGATCCTCACCTATGGTTTCAGCTCGGCGCGGTGGTCGCCCTATGCCCAGCTCGCTCTGGCGCTGCCGGTGTGGCTCTGGGTCGGCGCCGTCTTCCACCGCGGCGCGCTGAAGACCGCACGGCACGGCAGCGCCAACATGGACACCCTGGTCTCCCTGGGGTCGAGCGTCGCCTTCGTGTACTCGGCGGTGGCGGTGTTCGCGCTGCCGCACGAGCCCCTGTACTTTGACGTCGCCGCCCTCATCGTCACGCTGATCGCGATGGGCAAGCTTCTCGAGCTCATCGCTCGCCGCCGGGCCGGAGAAGCCATCGAGGCGCTGGCCGGGCTGCAGCCTCGAACCGCCCATCTGCTCGCCCGGGGGGCGTCCGCCGACCGCTGGCCCGAGGCATCGCCGGTGGACATTCCTGTGGGCACGCTCCGGGTGGGCGACGTCATCCAGGTCCGCCCCGGTGAGCGGATCCCGACGGATGGGGTCGTCGTCGAGGGCCTTGGCGCCGTCGACGAGTCGATGCTGACCGGCGAGAGCCTACCCGTGACCAAGCATCCGGGCGACGACGCGGTCGGCGCCACCGTGAACACCACGGTTCCGCTGGTGATCCGCGTCACCAAGGTTGGCTCGGAGACCGTCCTCTCCCAAATCCTGGCTCTGGTGGAGCGAGCGCAGACGGAGAAGGCGCCGGTTCAACGGCTGGCGGACCGGGTCTCCGGCGTCTTCGTGCCGACCATCCTGCTCATCGCTCTCGCCACCTTCGCGGGCTGGGCGCTCACGGGGCACGGCCTCGTCGCGGCCATGGTCCCGGCGGTCGCGGTGCTGGTCGTCGCCTGTCCCTGCGCGATGGGGCTGGCCACCCCCGTCGCGATCATGGTGGGCACCGGCCGCGGTGCCGAGATGGGCTTGCTGATTCGGGGCGGCGAGGCGCTGGAGCGCATTCGCGCACTGCGGGTCGTCGTCTTCGACAAGACCGGAACCCTCACGGTGGGGGCGCCCCAGGTGGTCGACGTCACCGGGGTGGGCGGCGCTGACTCACGACGAGCACTCCTCCTCGCCGCCGCCGTCGAGCAGGCTTCAGAGCACCCGCTGGCCCGCGCCGTTCTCGAGGCTGCCGAGGCCGAGGGTCGACTGCCGGTTGCGCAGGATGTCGAGGCGGTGCCGGGCAGCGGCGTTCGGGGAAGGGTGGAGGAGGCGGAGGTCGCCGTCGGCTCGCTGCGATGGCTCGCGGAGAGTGGTGTCGGCGTGGCGGATGCCGAGGGTGCGGTCGCCGCCGCCGCGCGGCGCGCCTGGAGCCTGTTCGGAGTCTCGATCGATGGTCGCCTGCAGGCGGTGCTCGCCGTCGCCGACCCGCTCCGTCCCGACAGCGCCCGGGGCATCGAACGTCTCCGCTCCCTCGGCCTCCACGTCGTTCTGGCGACGGGCGACCTCCCGGAGACGGCCGGGGCGATCGCGGCGGAGGTGGGCATCACCGACGTCCGGGCCCAGCTCCGCCCCGCCGACAAGGTGGCGCTGATCGGCGAGCTGCGCGCCGCTTTCGGACCGGTGGCCATGGTCGGTGACGGCATCAACGATGCTCCGGCGCTGGCCATGGCCGATGTCGGCATCGCCATGGCGAGCGGCACAGGGGTTGCCATGGCCGCCGCCGACATCACCCTCGTTCACGGCGATATCGAGGCCGTCAGCCTGGCGATCGCCCTCTCGCGGGCTACGCTCCGGAACATCCGCCAGAACCTGGCCTGGGCCTTCGGGTACAACCTCATCCTGGTTCCGCTGGCTGTGCTCGCCATCGTGCCCCCGGTCGCCGCCGCGCTGGCGATGGCCTTCAGCTCGGTCAGCGTCGTGCTCAACGCCCTGCGTCTGCGGCGCTTCGCGCCCCGCACACCCGCTCCGGCCCAGATCGACGCGCTTCCCGAGGCCGCCGCCACGGCCTGACCGTCTCATGTCATCCGTCAACCTCACCGAAGGACCGACCACGATGCCAGAACTCACCCTCGTCGCTCCGGACATCAGCTGCGACCACTGCAAGCACACCATCGAAACAGAGCTCGCCACTCTTGCGGGGGTGGCGCAGGTCCAGGTCGAGCCGCCCGCCAAGACCGTCCACGTCGTCTACGACGAGGCCGTTGTGAGCGAGCCCGCCATCCGATCCCGGCTTGACGAGATCGGCTACCCCGTCGCGGTCTGAGGGGCGCATGGCCGTTCCCGGATACAGCCACGACAAGGTCTCTCTCCAGGCGCGCCTGGCGCGGATCGAGGGACAGGTTCGCGGCATCCAGCGCATGGTCGATGAGGACCGGTACTGCATCGA
>PLOF01000007.1 GCA_003142035.1 Candidatus Dormiibacterota bacterium | reverse complement strand
GGCATCCATTGCAATGCCCAGATCGAGAAGGAGGGGTCACCGGTGTTCCCGACGATGGTGTCGTGGCCGGTGAAGAGCCCCGGGCGCAGCGCCACCAGCGCCACGGCGAGGAAGAGGAGCGGTGCCAGCACGGCGAGGGCCGGCCGTAGACGCCCACCTTCCGTCGTGGTCGGAGCGGCCTGGCCGGGCGGTCTGTCCGAACCGGCGGGGGCACCGGGTTGGATCGTCGGCTCCATGGGCGCGGGCATCCTACCCCAACCCGGCGGGGTGCCTCGGCCGTACCTCTCGCGTTCCCGGGGTGGACGCGCTCCCCCTCCACCAGGCGATGGTCCTGGCCAGGCCGTCCTCCAGGGAGACGCGCGGTTCCCAGCCCAGCAGAGTGCGGGCCAGGCCGATGTCCGGTCGCCGCCGCCTGGGGTCGTCGACCGGCAGGGGCTCAAAGACGATCTCGCTGCTGCTCCCGCAGAGGTCGCGGATCCTGCGTGCCAGCTCGAGCATCGTGATCTCACTGGGATTCCCGATGTTGACCGGCAGCGGGTGGTCGCTGGCCAGCAGCCGTCCGATGCCGTCGACGAGGTCGTCCACGTAGCAGAGGCTTCGGGTCTGAGAGCCGTCCCCAAAGACGGTGATCGGCTCGCCGGCGAGGGCCTGGGTCACGAAGGCGGGCACGGCGCGCCCATCCCGCCGCCTCATCCGCGGCCCGTACGTGTTGAAGATCCGAACGATGCGGGTCTCCAGCCCGTGGTGGTTGTGGTACGCCATCGTGAACGCTTCGGCTGCCCGCTTGGCCTCGTCGTAGATGCTCCGCGGGCCAACCGGGTTGACGTGCCCCCAATAGCTCTCCGGTTGAGGGTGGACCTCCGGGTCCCCGTAGACCTCACTGGTGCTCGCCAGCAGGAATCGCGCTCCCTTGGCCATGGCCAGGCCCAGGGCCCGGTGCGTGCCCAGGGTGCCCACCTTGATGGTCTGGATCGGCAACAGCGCGTAATCGATGGGGCTCGCCGGCGAGGCGAAGTGGAGAACCGCATCGACGGGGCCCTCGACGTCGATGTACTCGGTGACGTCCCGCTCCTGGAAGCTGAACCCTGGATTGCCGATCAGGGCGGCGAGATTGTCCATGCTGCCGGTCAGGAGGTTGTCGACGGCCACCACCTCGAGGCCGCGTCTGACGAAGTGCTCACAGAGGTGCGAGCCGAGAAACCCGGCCCCGCCGGTGATCACCGCGCGGCGCATCGGCCGTGTTCCGTCAGGCATCGCTGCCGATCGTACGGGAACCGCCCGATGATGGGCTGGTCTCTCCCCGGCCGGGGGGCCGTTCGGCCTACCTGCCCTCGGGTCCGCTACTCTGTTAACTCATGGCACAAGAGCCCGATGACCGTGTGATCTGCGTGATCGGTGCCGGCTACGTGGGCCTGGTGACGGCCGCCGGCCTCGCTGAGCTGGGTCGCGAGGTCCGCGTTGTGGAGATCGACCCGGAGCGCCGGGCGGCGGTTTCGGCCGGGCTCACGCCCATCTACGAGCCGGGGTTGGACGTGATGCTCGAGGCCGTGGTCGCCTCGGGGCGGCTCCGCGCCGTGGAGGCGATGGACGAGGGGGTGACCGGTGCCGGGATCGTCATCGTCGCCGTGGGCACCCCGCCCACCCGTGACGGGGAGGCTGACCTGACCCAGGTGCGCGAGGCGGTCGACGAGGCCGTCCGGCACGCCGCCCCGGGGACGGTGATCGCGATCAAGAGCACGGTGCCTCCCGGGACGACCCGCGCCCTGCAGCGGGGCAGTTCACGGGACGACCTCGCCTTCGTCATGTTTCCGGAGTTCCTCCGCGAGGGTTCGGCACTCGAAGACCTCCGTCGACCCAGTCGGGTCGTGGTGGGCGGTGAGGATGCCGCCGCGGTCAGCCGGGTGGCCGCACTGCTCGGCGGTCCCGACACCACCCGCCTGCTCTGCGACAGCGTCAGCGCCGAGCTGATCAAGTACGGCTCCAATGCCTTTCTCGCCACCAAGATCAGTTTCATCAACGAGATGGCGCAACTGTGCGAGCTGACCGGGGCCGACATCGAGGAGGTCTCCGACGGGATGGGCCTCGATCCCCGCATCGGCCGCAGCTTCCTGAGCGCCGGTCTCGGCTGGGGCGGCTCCTGCTTCCCCAAGGACGTCCGGGCACTGGAGACCTCGGCCGGGTACCACGGGCAGAGCTTCTGGCTGCTCAAGGCCGCCATCGAGGTCAACACCCAGCAGCGCCGCCGGTTCACCGCCAAGCTCGTCCATGGCTTGGGCGGAAGTCTGGAGGGACGCCGTGTGGCCATCCTGGGCCTCGCCTTCAAGCCCTTCACCGACGATATGCGCCAGGCTCCCGCGGTTGAGGTGGTCCGGCAGCTCGAGGACCTCGGGGCGGAGATCGTCGCCACCGACCCGGTGGCCATCGATCGTGCCCGCCCGCTCCTGCCGCGGACGAGCTTGGTCGCGGACCCCTACGAGGCGCTCACCGGTGCGGACGCCGTCGGCATCGTCACCGACTGGCCGGAGTACCGGGATCTGGACTGGGGACGAGCTCTCGGCCTGATGAAGGGGCGACTCGTGGTCGACGGCCGCAACTACCTGGACGGTGAGGTGATCGCCGGCCACGGCGGCATCTACCTGAGCATGGGCCGTCGGCCCCGCGGCCCTGGCGCGCCGCTCCCCGGTGCCGCCGCCGAGGCCGGCTCCAGGGCGGTTCCCTCCGTGCCCCTCGGGTAGGAGGCGCGTCAGCTGGTGAACGCCGTCAGATCGGCGGGGACCAGCGGAGATGAGAACCCTTCGAAGAGCTCGTATCCATCCACGGAGACCTCGCTCGACGTCACTCCCGTGGCGCGCATTAGCGCCTGAAAGGTCCCGATGTTGGTGTCGCCATCGACGAACAGCCATGCAGCATCGCGCGACGCCTCGGCGGCCGCCTGGACCGAGGGGAAAGCGATCGGCCCGTTGTAGACGGCGGCATCGATACGGCCCCCGCTCAGGTAGAGGAGGGGTCTGGCCACCCAGTAGTCGCCGAAGAGGATGGTCACGTGGCGTGCCTCGAGATCGGTGACGATCTGGGTCCTGTTCAGGGGGATGGGCGCACCGGTAGTGGTATAGGGCAGGGCGTCGACGGTGGGGCCATACGCGGTGAAGGCGGCGATGACCAGGTAGGCGACGCCGAGCCCGGCGGCCACCAGTCGCCAGCGCGACCTGACCATGAGCACCAGGGTGGCGGCCAGGGCGAGGGGGATGGCGAGAGGGAGGAGATAGCGGGGCTCGCACGGCACGCCGTTGAACCGGCCGCCGACCACCGCGACCACCGCGACCGGCGCGATAGCCAGCATCATCTCCACGGGTTCCACGGAGCTGAGGTGGCCCTCGAGCAGGCGCCCTATCGGCTTCCGGCGCAGCCACAGCACGGCCGCGGTCAGGGCGGCCAGGCCGATCCACGCGACCCAGGGGGTCACGGTGTTGCTGCCGCACTCCGAGGAGGTCCCCGCGAAGATCGGCAGTTCCTGCTCCACCAGCCCCTTGACCGCGTGCGGGATCGAGGTCGCGTAGCTGGGCAAATTCTGGAATGAGGCCAGGTGATGGGTGGCGTTGTACGCAAGCCACGGGGAGAAGCCCACGAGCACGCCGCCCAGTGCAGCTCCCACCCCGCGCAGGGTCCTCCTCCATCCGAGCGCCGGCGCGCGGCAGAGGAGGGCCACGGCCACCGGGGCCAGCGGCACCGCGAGGAGCAGATCGTTCCAGAAGCCGATGCCGGCCACCAGGCCGAGCAGGATCCAGTTGCGCAACCGGTCGCCCCGGGGCTGCCAGCCGATGCGGACCGCCAGGCAGAGGCAGACCACGGCAAAGAGCATGGTCTCCGCATATCCGCTCCGCGCCTTCATCGACCAGACCAGCTCAAAGACGGGGAAGACGGCACCGACGCCGGCGAGCAGGAGGCCCGCGCTCTGGCGGTGGAAGATCGTGCGCCCGAGGTCGTAGAGGGCCAGCACAAAGAGGGTCCCGACCAGCGCAAGCGGCAGCCGGACGGCGAGCTGGGTGGGGCCGAGCAGCCAGACGAAGGGCGCGATGATGTAGCTCTCGAGGGCCGCCTGGTAGTGCTGGTCGGCCTCCATCAGCGCCAGGTGTCCCTGGGTGATCCTCAGGGCGGTGAACGCCGTCGTCGACTCGTCGCCGTCCAGGCCCGTGTGCAGGCCGAAGATCAGCCGGCTGGCGAAGGCGGCCACCAGGAGGAGCAGCAGGGCCGCCACGGCCCCCCGCACTCCGAGATCCCGCGGTCGCGCGGCATCGAGAGAGGCCGCCCCCCCGGTCGCCTCCGTCTCCAACTCCGACGTCCCCTGAGCCTGAACGGGCGGCTGGCTCATGGCCGGGATGTTATACGGGCGCACTCCCCTCGGTGATCCCGCCCTCGGTCCCTGAGCCGCTCTCGGTGCGGGGGTGGGAGAATCCGGCCCGAAGGATGATGGC
>PLOF01000064.1 GCA_003142035.1 Candidatus Dormiibacterota bacterium | reverse complement strand
TGGTGATTGCAGAGGCGCCAGACACTTTCAGGTCTGCCCACACGGTATTGGTCGTGGACGACGACCCCGGCTTCTCCGGGGCCCTCATCGATCTGATCGGCATCGACCCCAAGCTCCGGGTAGTCGGCTCGGCCTCGGACGCGAGCGAAGGGGCCGCGATGGTGCGTTTGCTGCGGCCGAACGTCTGCCTCTGCGACGTGCGCCTCCCGGGCGGTGGCGGCGAGATCGTCGCGGCCGAGGCGCGCCGCTCTGCGCCCGAGACACGGGTGGTGGCCCTCTCCGCCTCCGACGACGCGGATACGATCATGGGCATGATCCGCGCCGGGGCGATGAGCTACATCGTCAAGGGCGCAGCTGGCGACGACGTGCTGGATGGCATCCACCGGGCGATTCGCGGCCAGGCCTCGATGCCGGCCTCCGCCGCCACCGCGGTCGGCGCCGAGCTCCGTGGCCAGGGGGAGGAGGCGCAGGGCAAGGTGATCCTGCTCCGCAACGTCCTCGACCACAACCTCATGAATGTCGTCTTCCAGCCGGTGGTCGATATCGAGACTCGCGAGTCGATCTCCTTCGAGGCGCTCTGCCGGGTCAACTGCCCGCCGCAGCGGCCGCCGGACATGTGGTTTGCGGATGCGGCCGACAACGATCTGGGCCTCGAGTTTGAGTTGCAGGCGATCCGCCTGGCTCTCGGCCATCTTCCCCACCTTCCGGGTGGATGTCCTCTGCACCTGAACGCGTCGCCGGCGGTGGCGAGGTCTCCTGAGCTGGCGTCGCTGCTCAGGGGGATCGCCCCGGGAAGGATCATCCTTGAGATCACTGAACACACCGAGATCGACGACTATCCGGAATTCACCGCTGCGCTCGCCCCGCTCCGCGCCGCCGGGGTGTTGATCGGTATCGACGACGCGGGCGCGGGCTTCTCGTCCATGAGCCACATCGTCAACATGGAGGCCGATGTGATCAAGGTGGACATCTCCCTGGTGCGCGACATCCACCTCAACAAGATGCGCCGTGCCATGGTGGGTTCTCTCGCCGAGTTTGCGCGGCAGGCCGAAGCGCTGGTGATCGCTGAGGGTGTGGAGCTGGAGGAGGAGCGGGCCACGCTCATCACTCTCGGGGTGACCGCCGCCCAGGGGTACCTCTTCGGACGTCCCGCGCCCTGCTCCTGTGCCACCCCGCCCATGGACGGGCAGCCTGCGGTCGCAGCCACCGCCTGAGAGATCACATTCCGGGATAGTGGCCCTGGGCTCGGCCGAGTATTGTTGACGAATCAACCAGTCGGTCTATAGTCGCAAAGGTGACTGAACCGATCGACGCCCGAGAGCGTCGCGAACTCTGTGATCTCCTGATCAAACTCGGCCCCGATGCACCGACGCTGTGTGAAGGGTGGACGACCTCCGACCTGGCCGCCCACCTGGTTCTCAGAGAGCATTTCCATCGCTGGCCGGACGAGCGCCGGGCAGTGGAGAAGGCGAAGGGATGGCCGGAGTTGGTCGCCCGGCTGCGAGCCGGGGCGCCCTTGATCCCGTGGCGGGTTCCTGGCATCCGCACCCTGCTCAACGGATTCGAGTACTTCATCCATCACGAGGACGCGCGCCGAGCCAACGGCATGGGGCCGCGCACGGATCGTCCGGATCTCGATGAGCTGTCATGGCGAATGAGCGGGTTCATCACCCGCCGGGCTGCACGCAAGACGCGGCCTTTCGGTCTCCTGCTGGTCCGCGACGATGACAAACGCCGATTATTCGGCTCTGAACCTGCGGCGGTCCTGTCAGGCCACGCAACCGAACTTGCGCTTTATCTGTCCGGTCGCCGCTCCGCGGCCGAGGTCGCTCTGAGCGGTCCCGACGACGCGGTCGCTGCGGTCGAGGCCGCACAGATGAGGTTGTAGCTGAGCGCAAGACGGACAGCATCTTCGGCGTCTCCGATCTCAGCCGCGCGATCCAGTCGATGGTGCTCACAGCGTGGGATGAGGGGGTGGGGATCCAATTGGACCATCGTCCTCCCCAGCCGATGGCCTGAGAGCTAGCCGGCTCCTTCAGTTGATGGCGCAGGGACCCCGGGGCGGCGAAGTGAGCCGGCGACAACGAACGCGGCGAGAAAGAGCGCGACGAGAAGCCACAGGGCGTTGAGGAGACCGGCGGAAGCGGCCAAGGCTCCGATGACCGGGGGACCGGCGACGTTCCCGAAGTAACCGACCGAGGCAACGACGCTCACGCGTGCAGCCGGGTCCGGCCCACTCTCTGCGGCAGCGGACATGCCGAGGGGGAAACCCATGGAGACTCCCACGGCCCAGAGCAGGACGCCGACGAGGACGGTCCATCCATTGCCGCCAAGGATGAAGGCAACCATGCCCAGTACACCGAGCGCCGTAGTGCACCTGATCGTGTTGACTCGCCCGAGACGATCGACGACCGGGCCGCCAAAGATCCGAGCGAGAGCTTCTCCGCCGGCGAACACTGTGAGGAAGAGCGCGGCGACCGCGGCGCTCTGGCCGTGGTCGGTGTGAACAGCGAGGACGAGCCAGCTGTTGGCCGACCCCTCGCCGAGTTCCACACCGAGCATGACGACGCCGATCAGCAGGAGACGCCAGTCCATCCAGCCGCGCAGCCATTGGCGGACTTTCATGGACCGCGTTGCCGTGGCCACCGGACGGCGAGCGTGGGTCTCACGAGGAATCGCCGGAGCGATGGCAAGCGCCATCGCCCCGATGACGATGGCCTCGCCGACGAACTGCGTCGACGGTGTGATCCCGAGCGCGGCGCAAGCGGCACCAATCCCCGAGCCAAGGGCCACACCGATCGACCAGGCTGCGTGCATCTGAGGCATCAGGGTGCGAGCGGCAGCCTCTTCGATCGCGGCTCCTTCCACGTTGATCAGCACGTCCAGCGTGCCGATCCCGGCGCCTATGCCCACAAAGGCAACGCTGAGCAACGGAACTGATTTCAGCGATATGGCCACACCGATGATCGCCAGCGCCGCGGCGATGACCAGCAGTGCCCCGGTCAGGCTACGTCGGTTGCCAAACCAATGGATGAGCGGGGTCGAAGCCAGAAGCCCAACAATCGAGCCGATCGTCACCCCGGCGAGGAGCAGACCGATTACGCCGGTGCCGATGCCGAGGTCACTCTTGATAGCTGGGAGTCGGGGGCCCCAGGCCGCGATGGTGATCCCACCCAGGCCAAACGCGGCGGTGACCGCTCCTCGCCACCGGCCCAGGGCGGGACGTTCGACGGCAACGGTTGTGCCAGCCATGCTTCCGTGGTTGCCGTGATTTCTCATCGCCGCCCAGGCTAGCGCACTGCATCGGGTCCGCCCGGTCCAGAGCCGGTCGGCACGAGGCTCACATGGCGAGCGGTTGGCCCGGCCCGGGGTTAGCCCGGTCGGGTGCCGGTAGACTGCTTCCGAGATGCCACACGTCGTCCTCGTCACCGGGGCCAGCAGCGGGATCGGCGCCGCGAGCGCCCGCCGCTTCGCGGAGATGTCGCGCACCGAGCTCGTCCTCGTGGCTCGCCGCGAGGAGCGTCTCGAAGCCCTCGCGCGCGAGATCGGCGGTGCGACGGTGATCGCCGCCGACCTGACCGCGCCCGAGACCCCGAGCCACATCGCCGCGGTCGTTGAGGAGCGTCACGGCCGGCTCGATGTGCTGGTGAACAATGCGGGCGCCGGCTGGGGCGGGCGCTTCGCCGAGGCAGGCTGGGCCAATGTGGCCCAGACCATGGAGCTCAACTTCAATGCCCAGGTGCGGCTCATTGAGGCGTTGCTCCCCCTCCTGCGGCGGTCCGCGCCGAGCTCGATCGTCAACGTCGCGAGCACCGCCGGACGGGTGGCCCGCGCCGGCTCGGGCGCGTACTCGGCGAGCAAGTTCGCGCTCTCCGGGTGGACCGATGCGCTCCGCCAGGAGGAGCGCAGCCACGGTGTGCACGTCGGGTTGGTCCTGCCGGGGCTCGTCCCGACCGAGGGGTTCCCCGCAGAGGACATACGGCGCCATCCCATCTGGCGCTGGTTCATCGGGAGCGACCGGGGTGTGGCCGAGGCGATCGTCGACTGCGCTGTGCACAAGCGGGCGGAGCGCTACACGCCCCGGTACTACGGGCTGGCGGCCGTCGTCCGCGCCGCCGCTCCCGGGCTGGTGCGGGCGGTGCTGGACCGCAGCTCCTGAGGCCGCCCGGGTGCCCGGCGCCCCTTGGACCCAGCCCGCCGCCCCGATCTCGCTAGACTTGGGAGCCACGATGTGGAGATCTCAGACGCCCTCGATGCGGCCGCTGCCGCCCCCGGGCGCCGACGGGTTCGCGGAGACGCGAATGCGCCGGGGCGGCCTGACCGCCCCGCACGCGTGATCTGACATCCTCCGCAACCTGAGGTCAATCCCATGAGCCAACGAATACTTTCCCTGCGCTGCCGCGCCTGCGGCAACACGACCCCGATCGCGGCCACCCATGCCTGCGACAACTGCTTCGGCCCCCTCGAGGTGGCCTACGACTACGCCGAGATCGGCCGCCGAGTCTCGCGCAAGAGCATCGAGGCGGGCCCCGCCAGCATCTGGCGCTACCGGGACCTGCTGCCCGTCGAGGACGAGCTGGAGCCGATCACCCTGGGGGAGGGCTGGTCGCCGCTGATCCGCGCCCGCAACCTGGGTGATCTCCTCGGCCTGCGCAACCTCTACCTGAAGAACGACACCCAGAACCCGACCAACTCCTTCAAGGACCGGGTGGTGAGCGTCGCCGCCAGCTGGGCCCGCGGGCACGGCTTCGACACCCTCGCCTGTGCCAGCACCGGCAACCTGGCCAACGCCGTTGCCGCCTACGCGGCCCACGCCGCGATGCGCGCCGTGATCATCATCCCGGCCGACCTCGAGGCCGCCAAGATCTCCACCACCGCGGTGTTCTGCCCCACCCTGGTGCGGGTCAACGGCACCTACGACGACGCCAACCGCCTGGGCAGCGAGCTCGCCGACGAGGTCCCCTGGGCTTTCTGCAACATCAACGTCCGGCCCTTCTACAGTGAGGGCAGCAAGACCCTCACCTACGAGACCGTGGAGCAGCTGGGCTGGCGGCTCCCCGACGAGATCGTGATCCCGATCGCCTCCGGTTCCCAATTCGTCAAGGCGGAGAAGGCGATCCACGAGCTGGTCGACCTCGGCCTGGTCGACGGGCCGTCCCACACCCGGCTGACGGGGGCCCAGGCCTCTGGCTGCGCGCCGGTCGCCGACGCCTTCACCGGCAACCACCCGGTCACCCCGGTCCGGCGCCCCGACACGGTCGCCCGCAGCCTCGCCATCGGCAGCCCCTCGGACGGTGAGGACGTCATCCGCGCGGCTCGCAAGAGTGGGGGAGTGGTGGAGAGCGTCAGCGACGACGAGATCCTCGACGCGGTGGAGCTGCTCGCCCGCACCGAGGGGGTGTTCGCCGAGACCGCCGGCGGGGTGACGGTCGCGGTGCTGCGCCGGCTCGCCGAGGCGGGCAGATGGAACGGCGACGAGGTGGTGGTCGCGTACATCACCGGGCACGGGCTCAAGACCGCCGAGTCGCTCGAGGGTCGCAGCCAGCTGGACGAACCCATCACCCCATCGCTCCGCGCCTTCGCGGCGCGCTACCAGGTCGAGATGGAACGGGCCCCTCAGCCGGTGCGTGCGCGATGAGCATGCCCGCCGGGCCGCTCTCCGGCTTCGATCCCACCGCCGGCTTCGTCGGCCTCCTCGGCCTCCAGTTCGACGAAATCACACCGACCCGGGTGACCGCCCATCTCGAGATCGGCGAAAAGCACCTGCAGCCGTATGGCCTGGTGCATGGGGGCGTGTACGCCGCCGTCGCTGAGACCCTGGCGTCGGTCGGGGCGATGGTGGCGGCGGGGAGCAGCGGTTCCGGCAGGGGAGCCGTGGGGCTGGAGAACCACACCAGCTTCCTCCGCACCGCGCATGCCGGCCAGCGCCTCGAGGCCGAGGCGACGGTGCGGCATGCCGGCCGCCGGGTCCACCAGTGGGCGGTCACCATGCGGGACGCGCAGGACGGCCGTGAGCTGGCGATGAGCACGGTCCGGCTGCTCCTGGTGGATCCCGAGAAGGTCTGAGAGGGCCGGCGGCACCGTCCGCAGCGGGCTCCGGCGCAGCGCCGTGACGGCGGCGCCGCTCAGGCGAGCCGGCTGGTCGCCCACGTCCTACACTGACCCGCCATGATCGAATCTGCTCCCACCATCGACGCCACCAAGTTCGGCACCGCTCGGATTGTCAGCCGCCGGGAGGCCGCCGAGGGCCTCTGGGTGATGCGCATCGCCACCGACTTTGAGCTCGGTTACCGGCCCGGGCAGTACTGCACGCTGGCGCTGCCGGTCGAAGGACGGCTCGTCGAACGGCCGTATTCGATCTGCTCCTCGCCGGAGGAGGACGAGATCGAGCTGTTCGTGGAGCGGGTTCCGGATGGCGAGCTGACCGTCCCCCTTTACGCCCAACCCGTTGGGGCGGAGATGCCTGTCCGGCGCCGCTGCAAGGGTCTCTTCCTACGCGAGGCACCGGTCGCGGGCCAGGCGCACATCTTCGTGGCCACGGTCACCGGGATCGCTCCCTTCCTCTCCTGCATCCGCACCCTGATCCGCCGGCAGGAGCGCGGTGAGTGGGCGCCCGAGGGCAGGGTCTTCCTCCTCCACGGGGCGAGCGTCTCCCACGAGTTCGCCTACCTGGACGAGATGAGGGCGTGCACCCGGGATCACGATTGGTTCGAATACGTCCCCACCATCAGCCGGCCCTGGGTCGACCCCGAGTGGAAGGGGGAGCGCGGGCGGGTCGAGGACGTGGTGCGCAAGCACGCCGACCGGCTCGGGCTGCTGCCGGGCAGCGCCTCGGCATTCATCTGCGGCAACCCGCAGATGATCGACAACGTCAAGGGCGCGCTCCGCAGGGGCGGCTTCGAGGCCGCCGCGGTCCACGAGGAGCAGTACTGGCCCGAATGAGGGGCGCCTTGGCCGGTTGAACCGGGGAGCCGCTCTCGCGCCTCCCGGCCGCGCCGGCAATCGAGGGGAAACCCTGATGTCCGCGCGCTCGCCACTCATTACGGTGGGCGCCGTGAGTGTCGACGTCCCGAGCGGGGACGGGGGAGGCGTTGCCGGTCCGGAGTGGGTTTCCATGCCTGCGCCGGGCCGGCGGGCGCTGTCGAGGCGCCGCTTCCCGCCGATTCCTCCGCCTGGGTCGAGGCTCCGCTCGGCGTCGAGCGCCCCGTCCGCCGCGGCGGGACGTGCCTTCTCCCTCTCCCTGAGCTTCATCCCGACGGCGGTGATGGCGTACGTGGTCGCGGCTCTGGTGCTCGGCCTCACGGGGATGATGCACCTCGACCGCTCCCTCCTTCCCGAGTTCAGCACCCAGTGGGGGGCGTGGCTCCTGATTCCGGGAGCCTACGTCCTCTGCCTCCCGATGATCCTTCTCGTGGCGCACAGCTGCGCCGGCCTCGGCTGGTGGCGGATCGGCCTGCTGACCTGGCTGGTGGTGGCTGCCGGGCTGAGCGTCTTCCCCGGCGCCGCGCCCGTCATCGTGTGCGTTCAGCCGCTGGTATTCATCGCCCTGCACCGGGTGGCATCGGCGCCGAGCTAGCGCAGGCGACCTCCTACACCGTCGTGCTGATGGACGCCCAGCTGGTCCGCGCCGCCGCCCAGGCCGTCCATCAGCCCCGGGACCTCAGGCCGTCCGGGGGTGGTTGACGGCGCAACGAGCCCTCGTGGCTAGACTTGAGGCCATGACCGAGCCGAGTGGCCGCGCCATCGCCGTCGTTTCGGTTCACGCCTCTCCTCTCAGTGAGCTGGGGCGGGGCGAGAACGGCGGGATGAATCTCGGGGTCCGCCGGCTCTGCGAGGGCCTCGCGGAGCGGGGAGTGCCGAGCGACGTCTTTGTCCGCCGCGACGACCCCGATCTTCCCGCCGAGCGGCTGATCGCTCCGGGGAGCCGGCTCGTCCTCCTCGACGTGGGACCGCCCCGACCTCTCCCCAAGGAGGACCTGGTGGCGCTGCTCGACCCCTTCGCGGACGCGATGCTCGCTCACGCCGCGTCCGAGAAGCGCCGCTATCGCCTCATCCACGCCCATTACTGGCTGAGTGGCCCGCCCGCGCGCCGGGCTCGTGATCGGCTGGGCATCCCGTGGGTCCAGTCGTTTCACTCGCTCGCCCGGATGAAGGCGGCAGCGGGGCTCCCCCCCGACTTCCAGCGCGGGGCCGTCGAGGAGGAGCTGGCCGCCACCTGCGACCGGATCGTGGCCATGAGCCGGGCCGAGGGTCGGGAGCTGGTGCGGCTGTACGGGGCGAGCAAGGACCGGATCTGCGTTGCCGAGCCCGGGGTCGACCTTCACTCCGTGGAGCCTGGCGCGGTCACCGCGCTCCGCGGTGAGCTGGACGTCGTGGGGCGCCGGGTCGTCCTCTTCGCGGGCAGGCTCGAACCGCTCAAGGGGGCGGACACCCTGATCGAGGCGATCGCCGAGATGGATCGCGACCCCCACCTCCAGGACGTGGCCTGCCTCTTCATCGGCGAGGACAGCGGCGACGGTGCCAAGGCCAGCCATGGCGGGGAGCGCCGCCGGCTGGAGCAGCTGGCCGTGGATGCCGGCATCGGGGACCGGGTCCGCTTCCTCGGGGCCGTGCCCCACGACCAGCTCGCCCGCTACTACGCGCTCGCCGACGTCTGCGTGGTGCCGTCGCGGGTCGAGACCTTCGGCCTCGTGGCCCTGGAGGCGCAGGCGCAGGGCACGCCGGTGGTCGCGTCGCGGGTGGGTGGCCTCCCCGAGGTGGTGGCCGACGAGGAGACCGGCCTTCTGGTCGAAGGCCGCGAGCCGCGCGACTACTGCACCGCCATCTCCCAGATCCTCCACGACGACGCCGGCCGGGAGCGGATGGGGGAGGCGGCCCGCCGTCGCGCCGCCACCTTCTCCTGGGAGCGGATGGTCGACCGTCTGCTCTCCATCTATGGCCGGGTCAGCTCTCCGGAGATCCCCGCCGAGCTGCCCTGCGGGTACGAGATGTCGCTCGGGGCGGAGGTGGGGCTGGGCTGATCTCCGTCACCGGCTCTCGGGCGGCGGACAAGCCGACGCGGAGCTGGTCCTCAGCGACGCGACGCGGCGAGGTCGCAGGCGCGGGCCCTCATCGCCCGCTCCGTGCCGTCCTTGCCCTCGATGATGGGCCGCGAGGCGGCACGCCGCGTCGAGTCCGAGAGATCGGCGGCCTGGATCGCCGCCAGCGCTCGATCGGCGGCGACGAGGGTCTCCGGCTCGACCAGCTGGCGCGGGTAGAGGTACTCCGTGAAGTTCTCCGCCTCCTCGGTGCTGCGCTCCGCCCAGAAGCCAGGCACCGCCTCCACCCACCGGTCCACGAACGGGCGCAGGAGGGCGGCCTGGCCCTCGCCCCATTGGACCAGTCCGCCGACCGCGAAGGGCCCCACGCCGAAGCCCCCCATCAGTGCATTGAGGGTCTGCAGCGGGAGGTCGGCACCGCCGACCACCTGGTCGAAGGTGGCGCGCTTGACCGCGGCGTCGGGCTGCGCGGCCCGGCATCCGGCGGCGCGCCGGCGGCCGAAGTCGGTGTCGTCGGCGGCGAGCTGGGCGTCGATGCGGGGGCCGGCATCGCGGCCGAGGCCGGCGAGACGGCCGATGATCATCCAGCGGAGGTCGTTGTCGATCAGGAGCCCGGGGACGCTCTGGGTGCCGTCGAGCAGGCGCTCGAGCCGGTCGAGATCATCGGTGGAATCGGCGGCAGCGATGTGGGCTCGTGTCCAGGTGAGCTGAGCGTCGCCGCCCGGCTCGGCGGCCGTCAGCTGGTCCCAGGCGATGCGGGCCACGCCGGCGCGCGCCGTCTCCCGGTTGGCCGGGTCGCCGAACTGGTCGATGGCCGCCAGCGCCTGGCTGAGCAGCCGCTCCAGGACCGTGACCTCGGTCTCCACCCTGGCGTGGCGGAGGACGGCGGCGACGAAGTCGCGAGTGGGCAGCTCGGCGTCGCGGGTCATGTCCCACAGCGCCGCCCAGCAGAGGGAGCGGGGCAGCGGTTCGGCCACACCGCCGAGGTGGTCGAGCATGGTGTGCAACGAGGTCGGGTCGAAGCGCAGCTTGGCGAAGGTGAGGTCGTCGTCGTTGACCACGGCGAGGTCGGGCGCCCGCTCCCCGGCGAGCTCTGCGATCTCGGTGCGCTCCCCGAGGACCTCGCTGTCGACCAGCCGGTACCGGAGCAGGCGCCCCTCGTCCAGCCGGTACAGGCCGACCCGGACGTGGTGGGAGCGCAGGGTGGGCTGGGCGGGAGCCGCCGACTGCACGATCGTGAAGCTCGCGATCCCGCCATCCGAGACCTCGATCTCGGGACGCAGCGTATTCATCCCCGCGGTGCGGAGCCACTCTGCCGACCAGGGGGCGAGGTCGCGCCCCGAGGCGGCCTCGATGCAGGCAAGGAACTCGCCGAGAGTGGCATTGCTCCAGCGGTAGCGGCGGAAGTACTCGCGGACCCCGTCGGTGAAGGGGCCGTCGCCGACCCAGGCGACCAGCTGCTTGAGGACCGCCGCGCCCTTCTGGTAGGTGATGCCGTCGAAATTCTGCCGCACCTCGTTGGTGTCGGCGCAGGGGGTGGAGATGGGGTGGGTGGAGGGGAGCTGGTCCTGGCGCGCCGCCGCCGACTTCATGGTGTTGGCGAAGTCGACCCAGGCGTTGGTGAACTCGGTGGCGTTGACCATCGCCTTGTTGGACATGTAGGTGGCAAAGGTCTCATTGAGCCAGAGGTCTCCCCACCAGCGCATGGTGGTGACGTCACCGAAGCCGCAGACGTGGGCCATCTCGTGGACGATGACCTCGGCCCGTCGCGCCCGCTGGAGCTCGGTGGCCCGGCTGCGGAAGACGTAGACCTCGTTGAAGGTGACGCAGCACGGGTTCTCCATCGCGCCCATGTTGAATTCGGGCACGAAGAGCTGGTTGTACTCGTCGAAGGCGTAGGCGATGCCGAACTCCTCGGCGAAGAAGTCGAGCCCCTGCCGGGTGATCGTGAACAGCTCCTCGGCCTGCTCCTCGAGCTGGGGCGCCAGTGACCGCCGCGCGTAGAGGGCGAGGCGGAGCCCCCGGTGCCGGGTCTCGATGACGCGGTAGTCGCCCGCGGCCACCGCCATCAGGTAGGTGGGGAGGGGAGGGGTGGTGTGGAACCGCCAGGTGCGGCTGCCGTCGCCGTGTTCGTCCCGGCCGAGCACGCGCGCGTTGCCGCACACCTCCCAGCCGATCGGGGCGCGCACCGTCACCGTGAGGGGGCCCTTCAGATCCGGCTGGTCAAAGCAGGCAAAGACCTTGTGGGCGTCAAAGGGCTCGAAGTGGGTGTAGAGGTAGACCTGCCGGTCGGCGGGGTCGACAGTCCGGTGGAGACCCACGCCCACCCGCTCGTAGGCGCAGTCGGCGAGGACCTCGACGGTGGTGGGCCCGACCGGGAGACCGGCGAGCGGGATGCGGGCGCCGTCGTAGCCGGCCACCGCCGAGGGGCACGGCTGCCCGCCGACGCGCACCTCCCGGAGCCGTCCCTGCTCGCCCACGGTGAGGTTGAGGAAGGTGTCCGCATCCGGACGGCGGCAGGTGAAGCCGATCCGGGTGGAGCTGCGGAAGGCCGGCGCCGCCGGATCGTCGCTCAGCTCGAGGTCGATGCCGTAGCTGAGGTCGTCGAGGAGGCCGGCGCGCTCCGCCGCCTCCGACTCGGTGAGGTTGTCACTGACGATCTGTCCGGCCACGGTGGGCAATTGTGAGCGTCTCGCACCCCGGTCCGCCGCTGGAAGCCCGGGTGGCTCCTAGATGTGGTCGCCGCCCTCGGGATCGGCGTTGGCGTGGTTCTCGGCGTCCACGCCCGTACATCCGGCGAAGACGGCCTCGCTGCCGAGGGCGTCCGCGACAGCGCTGAGGGCGTCGCGCAGCCGGGCCGCCTCTTCGGCGTCCAGCACCTTGCCCAGATGGCGCTCGATCCCGCCGGAATGGATGGGGGTCGCCCGATGCAGCTTCTCCCGGCCCAGCTCGGTGATGACGGCGAAGGCGCCACGCCGGTCGGACGGACAGCCGGAGCGGACCACCAGCCCGGCGGCCTCCATCCGGTCGACCAGGCGGCTCACACCGCTCTTGGTCATCAGCACGGTGTCCATCAGCCGCTGGAGCCGGAGGGCTCCGTCAGAAGCCTGGTCGAGCACCAGGAGCACCTCGAACCACGCGAGCGGCAGTCCTTCGGCGGCCATGAGCTCACGTTCCAGGTTGCCGGCCACGCCGGCTTGGGCACGGAGGAGTGCATGCCACGCCTGCAGGTGGACCGACCGGTCCGTCTCCGTCATGACCATTCCTCCAAGCCTACCCCACGAAGGTTGACAGCGCAACGATCTTATGAGTATAGTTGATCTGTCAACCGTCGACGCATCAACCGTCGAACCGTCAACCATCGGAGAGAGAGACATGACCCAGACCGCCGCCGCTCCCCCGCTCGCCGCCGGCGAGTACGTTCTCGAGCCGTCCCACAGCCAGATCGGGTTCCTCGCCCGCCACCTCGTGTTCACCAAGGTGCGGGGGACCTTCGAGAAGTTCGACAGCAAGATCACGGTGGGAGAGGGCCTCGCGACCTCGAGCGTCGAGGTCAGCATCGACGTCGCCAGCATCAACACTCGCGATGCGAAGCGCGACGCCCATCTGGGCTCCGCCGACTTCTTTGACGTTGAAAAGTTCCCGAAGATGACCTTCCGCTCGACCGGCGTGGAGGCCGCGGGTGAGAAGCAGTTCGCGGTGACCGGCGACCTGACCATCCGCGACCAAACTCACCCGGTCACCCTGGACGTCCAGTACCTCGGGACCGAGAAGACCCCGTGGGGCGCGTCGGTGTCCGTGATCTCCGCCTCCGCCGAGATCGACCGCGAGGAGTGGGGCCTGACCTACAACGCAGTCCTCGAGTCCGGCGGTGTCATGGTCAGCAAGAAGATCCAGCTCGAGATCGAGGCCGAGGTCGTCCCGGCGCCCGCCGCCGCCTGAGCTCTCTCTCGGGTGGTGCCGCCGCCGGCGAGAGCCGGCGCGCGGTGCCACCTTCCCCGGGCCGGCGCGCGGCTCCACGTCGACACCAGCGCGCGGGTGCCATATCCTTCTGAGCGTGGGACTGAGGGAGCTGATCGGCAAGCTGGAGGGCCGCGAGGCTCTCGATGGCGTGTCCGACCGGATCGCCGGATTCGTGAACTCCACGGTCAAGCCGGCCAAGAGTCTGCTGAGCGGCACGTGGCTGGAGCACCCGCTGCATCCGCTGCTCACCGACCTCCCCATCGGCTGCTGGAGCGGGGCCGTGATCCTCGACCTCTTCGGCGGTTCGGGCGCTGTTGACGCGGTCGATCCGCTGGTCGGGCTCGGTGCCCTGGCCGCTGTCCCCGCCGCCGTCAGCGGACTCAGTGATTGGGCCGACTCCTACGGGCCGGAACGGCGGGTCGGGCTGGTCCACGCCGCCGCCAACCTCACCGGTCTCGGGCTCTTTGCGGCATCGCTCATGGCCGGCCACCGGAGCGCCCGCCGGCTGCGCCTGCTCGGTCTAGCGGCGGTGAGCGCCGGCGGGTACCTGGGCGGTCACCTCAGCTTTGGACGCGGGGTCGGGGTCGACCACCAGGCCTTCCTCGAGAAGCCGAGCGACTGGGTTGACGCCCTCGATGCGGACAGGCTGGAGGAGGCCACCCCGACGCTCGCCGAGGCGGGGGGCGCTCGGGTGATGCTCTACCGGCGGGGGACACAGATCTACGCCCTCTCGGACGTCTGCCCCCACGCTGCCGGCCCCCTCCACGAGGGCAGCGTCGACGACCAGCTCTGCGTGACCTGCCCGTGGCACGGCAGCCGCTTCCGGCTCAGCGATGGGAGGGCGGTGCATGGCCCGGCGTCGGCCCCCGCCGCGGTGTACCAGGCGCGTGTCGAACACGGCAAGGTGCAGGTGCGCGCGGTCTGACCGCAGGCAATTTGGGCGCCGCGCCCCAGGGCCGTCTGGCCAGGGCGGTCGGGACCCTTGGCCTTGGTAGGATGCGCGGAAATGCTCTCGGACTACGCGCCGATTCTTGTCTTTCTGGGGATCTGCATCCTCTTCGGCGCCGGTGTGCCGCTGCTCAGCTCCGTGCTCGGGCCGCGCCGCCCCAGCCCTGAGAAGGAGCTCCCGTACGAGTCCGGGATCGTGCCTTCGGTCTCGGCCCGGCGGCGCTTCTCGGTCAGCTTCTACGTGACCGCGATGCTCTTCATCGTCTTCGACGTCGAATCGATCTTCCTCTTCCCCTGGGCGACCATCGTCCGCCAGCTCAGGGTCTTCGGGGTCGTCGAGATGGGGATCTTCATCCTCACCCTGCTGCTCGGGCTGGTCTACATCTGGGCCAAGGGGGCGCTCCGATGGGACTGAGCGGCGACCTGGCGCTGAACCCGCCGGCCGCGCCCGCGCTCAGGCCGCGTGCCTCGCTCGCGACCTCGGTCGGTGATGCGGGCGTGCTGCCGCTGCCCCGGGCGGGGGAGAGGGAGCGCGCCGCCCTGCAGAGCGGGATCCTCACCACCAGTGTCGAGAAGCTCGTCAACTGGGGCCGGTACAGCTCGCTCTGGCCGGCGCTCTACGGCCTCGCCTGCTGCGCCATCGAGATGATGGGGACGGGCGCCGCCCGCTACGACATGGCGCGCTTCGGGTGCGAGGTCTTTCGCGCCTCCCCGCGCCAGTCGGACCTGATGATCGTCTCCGGCCGGGTCTCCCAGAAGATGGCCCCGGTCCTCCGCCAGATCTACGACCAGATGCCCGAGCCCAAGTGGGTCATCAGCATGGGCGCCTGCGCCTCGAGCGGAGGGATGTTCAACAACTACGCGATCGTCCAGGGCGTCGACAAGGTGGTCCCGGTGGACGTCTTCCTCCCCGGTTGCCCGCCCCGCCCCGAGGCCCTGCTCGACGCCATCGTCAAGCTCCAGCAGAAGATCGCCGGCAGCCACCTCACCTCCTGGCGGGGGTGAACGGGGATGACTGACGTGGGGGAATCCACGGGAACACGCCTGGCCACCGGGATGAGGGCTCTGAACCTCCTCCGGCGTGAGCTGCCCGATGCGGTGCTCGCCACCGATGAGGTCCTCGGCGAGGTGACCATCCGGGTGGGGCGGGACCGCCTGGTCGAGGTCGCCCGCCTCCTGCGCGACCACGAGGAGGCGCGCTACGACCTGCCCCTCTACGTGACCGCCGTCGACTGGCCCGACCGCGAACCCGACGCCCCGCGTTTCGACGTCGTCTATCAGCTCCGCTCGATGCGGCACAACGACGTGATCCGGCTGGTCGTGCAGGTGCCCGAAGACGATCCCCGGGTGCCCACCCTGGAGGGGGTGTTCGCCGGGATGGACTGGCACGAGCGGGAGGCCTACGACCTCATCGGCATCCAGTTCGAGGGGCACCACGACCTCCGTCGCATCCTGCTCCCCGACGACTGGGAGGGCCACCCGCTGCGCAAGGACTACGTGTCCTTCGGCGAGCCGATCGCTTTCACCCACAACCTGGAATGGGCGCTCCCAGCCCAGGAGAGGCCGCCCGAGATGCCGGGCTCCAGCCGATGAGCGTGCTGCCCCCCCTCGGCCCACCGGGCCGGGACGCCGCCTCCGAGCAGCACGACCACGGCCGGGAGCTGCTCGCGGTCGCCCCCGAGCTGGACGCCATCGACCTGGTCCAGCTCGACGACCAGACCATGGAGCTGAACATGGGGCCGCAGCACCCCTCCACTCATGGCGTGCTGCGCCTGGTGCTGAACCTCGACGGCGAGGTGGTGCGGGGCTGCCGGCCCGACATCGGCTTTCTCCACACCGGCTTCGAGAAGGATTTCGAGCGGCACAGCTACCAGCAGTGCATCCCCTACACGGACCGGATGGACTACCTCTCGCCCCTCAGCAACAATCTCGGCTTCTCCCTGGCGGCGGAGCGCCTGCTCGGGGTCGAGGTGCCGCCTCGCGGCCAGTACCTGCGGGTCATCATGTGCGAGCTGGCCCGGATCGCGAGCCACCTCATCTGGTACGGCACCACCGCCCTCGACCTCGGTGCCACCACCCCCTTCGTCTACGCGTGGCGGGAGCGGGAGAAGATCCTCGACATCAACGAGCTGGTGAGCGGGGTGCGGATGCACACCTCGTTTATCCGGGTGGGCGGCCTGATGGCCGATGTGCCCGCCGAGTTCTACGGGATGGTGGAGGAGGTGGTCAAGACCTTCCCGCACCACATCGACGAGTACGAGACGCTGATCACGGGCAACCCGATCTTCCGCGAGCGCACCCAGGGGTTGGGGGTGCTCAGCGCCGAGGACGCGATCAACTACGGGGTCACCGGGCCGACGCTCAGGGGCAGCGGCGTTCCTTACGACCTGCGCAAGGCGCAGCCCTACAGCTCGTACGACCACTTCGACTTCGATGTTCCGATCGGGCAGCGCGGCGACATCTACGACCGCTACCTGGTGCGGATGCGCGAGATGCGCGAGTCGCTGCGGATCATCGATCAGGCGATGGCGGGTCTCCCCGAGGGGCCGGTGAACAGCACCGACCGCAAGGTGGCACTGCCTCCCCGCAACGAGATCAACACCAGCATGGAGTCGCTGATCCGCCACTTCAAGCTGGTGACCGAGGGCTTCCGGGTGCCCACGGGCACCGTCTACCAGGCGATCGAGTCCCCCCGGGGTGAGCTGGGCTTCCTGCTGGTGAGCGACGGCTCCAACCGGCCGTACCGGTGCAAGGTGCGCGCCCCCTCCTTCAGCAACCTGAGCGCCCTGCCCCACATGGCTCAGGGTGAGCTGCTCTCCGATCTGGTCGCCCTCATCGGCTCGATCGACATCGTGCTCGGGGATGTCGATCGATGAACGTGCTGACACCCAAGACCCGCGCCGAGATCGAGCGCCAGCGCGACCGCTACCCGCAGGCACGCAGCGCCGTGCTGCCGTCCCTCTGGGCGGTCCAGCACCAGCTCGGCTACCTGAGCCCGGAGGGGATGACGGAGGTGGCCGAGCTGCTCCGGCTCACCCCCAGCGAGGTCCAGGCGGTCGCCAGCTTTTACTCGATGTACTTCGACCGCCCCGGCGGGCGCCACCACGTCCTGGTGTGCGTCAACGTCTCCTGCGCGCTGCGCGGCGCCGAGGAGATCGTCTCCCATCTGGAGGGCCGGCTCGGCTGTCCGTCGGGCGGGACCACCGCCGACGGCGCCTTCACCTGGGAGCACACCGTCGAATGCCTGGGGGCCTGCGGTGGGGCACCCGCGATGCAGGTGGACCACCACTTCCAGGAGAACCTCACCCCGGAACGGGTCGATGCGATCCTGGACGGCGTCCGCGACGCTCCGGCGGCAGAGGGCCCCGCGGGCCGGCCGCACCGCTCCGGCGGCTCCGCCGCGCAGAGGGCCTCCTGATGCGCGGGCGGGGAGGCCGCTGATGGCCGAGTACAAGCTGCTGACCAAGGACTTCGGGATGGACGGCATCCAGACCCTCGCCGTCTACGAGCGCATCGGCGGCTACGAGGGCCTGCGCAAGGCGCTCCGCAGCATGACCCCCGACGACCTGGTCGCCGAGGTCAAGACGAGCGGCATCCGCGGGCGCGGCGGGGCCGGCTTCCCCACCGGGATGAAGTGGTCGTTCCTCCCCAAGGCCGTCCATCCCCGCTACCTCTGCGTCAACGCCGACGAGTCGGAGCCGGGCTGCTTCAAGGACCGGGCGCTCATCGACGAGAACCCGCACCAGCTCATCGAAGGAGCGCTGATCGCGGCCTACGCGATCCAGGCACCGATCGCCTTCATCTACATCCGTGGCGAGTACCACGACCAGCGCCTGCTCCTGGAGCGCTGCGTCGAGGAGGCCCGCACCGCCGGCTACATCGGCCGCGGCATCCTCGGCTCCGACTTCAGCTGCGACATCATCGTCCACGGCGGCGCCGGGGCCTACATCTGCGGCGAGGAGACGGCGCTCATCGACTCGCTGGAGGGCTTCCGCGGTCAGCCCCGGCTCAAGCCACCCTTCCCGGCGGTGAAGGGCCTCTACGGCAAGCCGACCGTGGTCAACAACGTGGAGACGCTCTCCAACCTGCCCCACATCGTCCTCCGCGGGGGTGCCTGGTTCGCCTCGGTGGGTGCAGAGAAGAGCACGGGCACCCGGCTCTTCTGCTGCAGCGGCCACATCAACCGGCCCGGCGTCTACGAGATGGAGCTCGGCACGCCGATCCGCGAGCTGCTCGAGGACGAGTGCCGCGGGATCTGGAAGGGGCGCTCACTCAAGGCCTTCCAGCCGGGCGGCGGCTCGATGCAAGTCCTCCTCCCCGAGCACCTCGATCTGCCCCTGGAGATGGACGCGGTGCAGAGGGCCGGCTCCGCCCTGGGGGCGGGGGCGATGGTCTTCATGGACGAGACCACCTGCATGGTGGACGTCTCGATGCGACTGGTCGACTTCTACCAGCACGAATCGTGCGGGAAGTGCGCCCCCTGCCGCGAGGGGACCTACTTCGAATCTGAGCTGATGCACCGTCTGGAGGCGGGGATTCTGACCCCGGCCGAGCTGGCAACCCTCACCGACATCTGCGACAACATGAACGGCAAGTGCTTCTGCCCGCTGGGCGACACCGCGACCTGGTTCGTGATGTCGGCGTACCAGGCTTTCCGCGAGGAGTTCGAGGAGCACTGCGGGGCGGGCGGATGCCCGGTCAAGCGCAGGCATGCAGCGATGGCGGTCGCGTAGATGGCTGACGAGAAGCCGACCGTTGAGACCCCCGACGACGGGCGCGTGGCCGTCACCATCGACGGCCGGGCGCTCAGGGTGCCGCGGGGCACACTGGTGCTCGACGCGGCCACCGAGGCGGGCGTCCACATCCCCATCTACTGCGCCCATCCCAAGATGGACCCGGTGGCGGTCTGCCGGATGTGCCTGGTGCAGGTCGAGAAGATGCCCAAGCTCCAGCCCGCCTGCGCCACCGTGGTGGCCGACGGGATGGTGGTCAACACCCAGTCGGCGCCGGTCGTCAAGGAGCGGGAGGGGGTGCTCGAGTTCCTCCTGCTCAACCATCCGCTCGACTGTCCGGTCTGCGACCGCGGTGGCGAGTGCGACCTGCAGGACTTCACGGTCCGCTACGGCCCGTCGTCGTCCCGTTTCCCGATCACCGAGAAGGTCCATTTCAACAAGGCGCTGCCGCTCTCCGACCGGATCGAGCTGGACCAGGAGCGCTGCATCCTCTGCTGGCGCTGCACCCGCTTCTATGAGGAGATCACCGGCGAGAAGGAGCTGGTGCTCCAGCAGCGGGGCGTCCACACCATGGTCGCCACCTTCAACGGGCAGCCGCTCCAGTCCGAGTTTCAGGGCAATCTTCCCGAGGTCTGCCCGGTGGGCGCTCTCACGCACGTCAAGTACCGCTTCACCGCTCGCCCTTGGGACCTCCAGCGGACCAAGTCGGTCTGCCCCGGCTGCTCCTACGGCTGCAACGTCAACGTCGATTCCCGGGACTTCGAGGTCAAGCGCTTCGCCTCCCGGGACAACCCGCTGGTCGACGACATGTGGCTCTGCGACGAGGGGCGGTACTCCTTCCCGCGGTGGAACTCCACCGATAGGATCCGCCAGCCGCTCGTGAGGGGCAGCCGGGAGGATCGGGCGGGCACGGTGGTGACCACCGAGGCCGCCGTGGCGGCGGCCGCCGCCCAGCTGGGCGGCGTCAAGGAGAGGCTCGGTGCCGGCGCCATCGGGGTGATCGGCTCCCCGGAGAGCACCAACGAGGAGCTGTGGCTGCTCCAGCGCCTGGCCCGCGAGGTGCTGGGCACCTCCCACATCGACCACCAGCTGGAGAGCCTCCCCGGCCTCGACCCCGCCGAGCACAGCCTGGGCATCGCCGAGATCGAGAAGTGCAGGGCGGTGGTCGTGCTCGGGCCCGAGCCGGAGCGCTTTGCCCCGGTGCTGACGCTGCGCCTCTTCAAGGCGCAGACCAAGAAGGGCGTCGCCGTCCACCGCCTGGACGGGGGGGCCCGGGGGGCCGCGGCGGTGAACGCCGCCGGCGGGGGCGAGGGCCTGGTCGGAGTGATCGCCGATGAGACCGGGCGTTCCGCGGCGGCCGCGGTCGCCCGGGCGCTCGCCGCCACCGGGGCGACCGTCAAGCGATTGACCATCACCCGCGGGGTCAACGGGCGGGGGGCGAAGGACCTCGGCCTGCTTCCCGGTCTCCTGCCCGGGTATCGAGCCGCCAAGCCGGCGGGACGGAGCGGTCGCGAGATCCTGGTCGGTGCCTCCGAGGGCAGCATCGCGGCCCTGGTCCTCACCAACGCGGCCGCGCTCGGTGCCGCCGGGGAGGACGCCGAGCTGCTGCGCCGGGCGTTGGCGCGGGCCGAGGTGGTGGTGGCGCTGGAGAGCGTGCCGAGCCCGGTCAGCGAGCTGGCCACCGTGCTCATCCCCGGACATACGCTCATGGAGAAGCTGGGCACCGTCACCAACTGCGAGGGCAGGGTGCAGCGCATTCGCGCCGCGCTGCCGCCGGCCACGGCCACGCCCGCCGAGACCAGGGTGCTCGGGATGCTGGCCGCCGCGTTGGGCGCCGAGGGCTGGGCAGGGGATCCGCCCCGGATTCTGCGCGAGATCGCCGCCTCCATCCCCGCCTACGCCACCGCCGGCAACGGCGGCCGCGCTCTCTTCGGGGAGCCCGCCGCATGATCGCCGACTTCTGGACCTACCTCATCGGTCCCGACTTCTGGTGGGTGATCATCGTCAAGGCCGTCATCGTCATCGTCTTCCTGATCACCGCCGGTGCCTACCTCACCCTGGCCGAGCGCAAGGTGGCGGCGCGCATCCAGCTCCGCATCGGCCCCAACCGGGTGGGCCCCTTCGGCCTCATGCAGCCCCTCGCCGACGCGGTCAAGCTGCTCTTCAAGGAGGACACCGCTCCCTCGGCCCGGGACAAGCTGCTCTACGTGGTCGCACCCGCCCTGGCCGGAGCGGCGGCCATGTTCGCCTTCGCGGCCATCCCCATCAGCGCGGTCAACTGCGTGGGCGGCCCGTCCATCGGCCAGGCGGCGCTCACGTGCCCGTCGGGGTACGCGCTTCATTGGGACATCGCCCAGCTCAACGTCGGCCTTCTCTTCATCCTCGCGATCACCTCCCTCGGCGTCTACTCCATCTTCCTGGGCGGATGGTCGGCGAACAACAAGTACTCGCTGCTGGGCGGGCTCCGCTCGTCGGCTCAGCTCATCTCCTATGAGATGGCCGTGGCCTTTGCGCTGATCGGCCCGGTGATCCTCGCCGGGTCGCTCAACCTGGAGCAGTTGGTGAGCAACCAGCAGCACCTCTGGTACGTCTTTCTCCAGCCGCTCGCCTTCCTGCTCTACTTCACCGCCGCCCTGGCCGAGACCAACCGTGCCCCCTTCGACCTGCCCGAGGCCGAGCAGGAGCTGATCGGCGGATACCACACCGAGTACGGGTCGATGCGCTTCGCCTTCTACTTCCTCGGCGAGTACATCAACATGGTCATCGTCTGCTCCATCGCCACCACGCTCTTCCTGGGCGGATGGCTGTCGCCGCTGCCGACCAGCTGGATCATCGTGGGCTGGATCCCCGGGGTGATCTGGTACCTGATCAAGGTGGCCGTGCTCCTCTTCGTCATGATGTGGATCCGCTGGACCCTGCCCCGGCTGCGCTACGACCGGCTGATGAACCTGGGGTGGAAGGTGCTGCTGCCGCTCGGTCTGATCAACGTCATGATCACCGGCACCATCGTCGCCCTGAGGGCCGGCTGATGTTCCGCGAGATCGCGCAGGGGATGAGCCTGACCTTCCGCACCATGTTCAAGAAGCCGATCACGGTGCAGTGGCCCGAGGAGCAGAAGCCCGCGACGCCGCGCCACCGCGGCCGTCACATCCTCCACCGCTACGACAACGGGCTGGAGAAGTGCATCGGCTGCGAGCTCTGCGCAGCCGCCTGCCCGGTGGGCTGCATCTACGTCGGTTCCGCCGAGAACCCCAAGGACAACCCGATCTCGCCCGGAGAGCGGTACGCCGAGCGCTACGAGATCAACCTGATGCGCTGCATCTACTGTGGCTACTGCGCCGAGGCCTGCCCGACCGAGGCGATCACCCTCGGGCCGCGCTTCGAGCTGGCCGACTACCGCCGCGAGCGGACCGTGGTGACCAAGGCCGATCTGCTCGAGGCCTGGCCCCACTTCGAGCAGGGGCGTGGCCCGTCGGCGCCGCGCGGAGCGGGCTCCGACCAGCGGGGCCGCGAGCTGCAGGACCCCGGGGTCAGCCCGCGGGTGGCATGGGACGCGGCGCAGGCCACCAAGGGGGATGCCACCCCGGTGCCCGGCGCCCACGGGATCATGAGCCGGCCGCCCAGTGTCGCCGGCCCCGCGGCCCGGGGCGAGGGGAGAGGGGCGGCACCCGCAACGGGGGAGGAGCCCGCGGCGAGCGAGCCGCCGGCGCCGCTCACGCCGGTCAGGGCGCGGAGGCGCCGCACGTGAACGTGCTCCTCGCCGTCATCCTGATCCTGGCCGCCATCTCTGCCCTCGGGGTGGTCTTCTCCTCCAAGACCATCTACTCGGCGCTCTCGCTGGTGCTGACGGTCGCACTGCTCGCCGCCGTCTTCCTGGTGCTCAACGCCCAGTTCCTCTTCGTCGTGCAGCTGATCGTCTACGCCGGGGCGGTCATGGTCCTCTTCGTCTTCATCATCGCCCTGCTCGACCCGGCCGCCGAGGACCGGCCGCGGATCTTCGACCTCCGTCTCATCCTCGGAGTGCTGGCGGTCGCCGGCCTCTGCACCGCGGTCTTCATCGCGGCCCGCAACGACGTGACCTACGACACCTCCTGCACCACCCAGGCGGTGACCTGCATGCACGGCTATACGGTGGGGAGCCTGGCCGCGACCGGTGACCTGTCCGCCGACCCCTTCCACACCTTCGGCTTCCCGGAGAACGCGGTGGACCGTGCCGGCAACGTCCAGACCCTGGCCAACCAGATCTTCCACACCTACGTCCTTCCCTTCGAGATCACCTCGCTGCTGCTGCTGGTGGCCGCGGTCGGCGCGGTCTACCTGACCCGCCGCGT
>PLOF01000082.1:383-3652 GCA_003142035.1 Candidatus Dormiibacterota bacterium | reverse complement strand
GCCGAGGCGGACGGGCTCGGCGTCGCGGTCGGGCTCGGGGTGGGCGTCGGGCTGGCGCTCGCAGGCGGCTCGGTGGGCGGCGCCGGGCAGTTCCCGAAGGCAAAGGGGGTCGACGTGGAGGCCGCTCCCGCCACGGGGGTCTGCCAGGGCGTGTAGGAGGGGCAGGGAGGCGGAGTGGGCACGGCGTTGGTGTGGCCACCGGCGCCGACCAGGAACGAGATCCCGACCACGACCGCCCCGATCAGGACGGTGGCGACGAAGGTGACGGCGCCCCATTCACGGCGGAATAGCCGAATCATCCGAGTGCTCCCCGAAGCGCGGGCGCCCGGCCCAGTTCGCGAGCCAGGCGCACATTGGTTGTCAGCCAACCGTCGAGGGTGCCCACGTCGAGCAGCTCGCCCTCGAACTCGAGTCCCCAGACCTCCTCGCCCGCCCCGAGCAGGGTGGCGATGCCGTCGGTCAGCTGGATCTCCCCGCCCTCCCCGGCCGGGGTCCGGCGCAGGGCGTCGAAGATCCCGGGAGTGAGCACGTAGCGGCCCATGATGGCAAGGTCTGATCGAGCCTCCTCAGGCTTCGGCTTCTCCACGACGCCGGTGACCCGGTGGAGGCGCCCCCGGCTCTCGGACACGGTGGCGCAGCCGTAGCGGGAGATCTCGTCGCCAGAGACCCGCATCAGGGCGAGCACCGTCGAATGGACTCCGTTCCAGGCCTCGCGAAGCTGGGCCAGGATCGGGACGGAGGCGTGCGAGAGGTCGTCGGGGAGCATGCAGAAGAAGGGATTGTCACCCACCACATCGGCCGCGCAGAGTACCGCGTGGCCCAGCCCGAGTGGCTTCTCCTGGAGCACATAGCGGATGTGGGCCATGTCCTGCGAGTGGCGGACCGCAGCCAGCTCGGCCTTCTTGCCGCGCGCCTCGAGGACCTTCTCGAGCTCTGGCTGGCGCTCGAAGTGCGCCTGGATCAGCTCCTTGCCGTTGGCGATGACCAGGACCATCTCGAGAGCGCCGGCCGCCATCGCCTCCTCGATCGCCCACTCGATGACCGGGCGGTCGACCACCGGGAGCATCTCCTTGGGGAGAACCTTGGTCGCGGGAAGGAAGCGGGTGCCCAGTCCGGCGGCGGGGACCACGCAGTGGCGAATCGTGCTCATCGGCCGGGCATTGTCTCCATTTGGGGCTGCCGCGCGCTGCGCGCCGTTCGCGGGGCCCCCTGAAAGGGAGGGGCCGAGCAGCCTCACACACCTCTCCGAGTACGATCCGAACCCATGCTCGACGTCCGCACCGAGCTGATCCAAGCCGTCCGAGCCGTCCTCACCGCGTCAGGTGTCGACGACCAGGTCGAGGCGATTGTCGACCGCTCCGCCCGGCCCGAGTTCGGCGACTTCTCGACACCGGCGCCACTCCGCGCCGCCCGGGTGCTGCGGCGGCGCCCGCTCGAGATCGCGGAGGACCTTCGCCTACGGCTCGAGGCGCTCCACCTCCCCTTCGTGGCCGGCTGGACGGTCAGCCCGCCCGGGTACCTCAACTGCCGGCTGGACGACCACATCTGGGCGCCCGCGGTGCTGGATCAGGCGCTGGAGCTGGACCGTGGCGCGCCGCTGGTCATCCCCGGGGAGGCGCCGCTCCTGGGGCGGACGCTGGTCGAGCACACCGCCACCAACCCCAACAAGGCCGCCCACGTCGGCCATCTGCGCAACGCCTGCATCGGCGACAGTGTGGCCCGGATCCTCCGGCGCCTCGGCCAGGAGGTGGAGGTCCAGAACTACATCGATGACACCGGGGTCCAGGTCGCGGACGTGGCCGTGGGGCTGCGCCTCCTGGGGATCGAGCAGGGCCCCGACGAACCCTTTGACCAGTACTGCTCACGGGTCTACGTGGAGGTGGGCCGGCGCTACGAAGCCGACCCCTCGCTGGTCGAGGAGCGGCGCCGGACGCTCCGGGAGATCGAGGCGGGCGACGGCGAGACCGCGCGGTTCGTCAAGGAGCTGGCCTCCCGAGTGGTCGACTGCCACCTGGCGACCATGCGCCGCTTCGACATCGGCTACGACTTGCTGACCTGGGAGTCGGACATCATCGCGCTGGGCTTCTGGAGCCGGGCGTTTGAGCTGCTGCGGGAGACGGGGTCGATCGTCCATGTGACCGCGGGCCGGCATGCCGGCTGCTGGGTGATGCCGTCGGACGGTGACGAGGCCGATGACGACGACGCCAAGGTGCTGGTGAAGTCGGACGGCGTCGCGACCTACACGGCCAAGGACATCGCCTACCAGCTCTGGAAGTTCGGGCTGCTCGGCCGCGACTTCCGCTACCGGCGCTGGCACCCGGCTGATCCGGACTCCCCGGCCACCACCACGACCGGGGAGGCGGAGCTGCCCGCCGAGGGGTTCGGCCGGGCCACGCGGGTGATCAACGTCATCGACGCCCGCCAGGCCTACCCCCAGCAAGTGGTCAAGCGTGGCCTCGCCCGCACCGGGCACGCCGAGCAGGCCGAGCAGTCCATCCACCTCGCCTATGAGGTCGTCGCCCTCTCCCCCGGCGCCGCCGAGGCCCTCGGCATCGCATTGGAGGAGGGTCGGAAGGAATACGCGCTCTCGGGGCGGAAGGGGATCGAGGTGCGCGCCGACGACCTGCTCGACAAGGCGCTCGAGCGGGTCGGGGAGAAGGCGGCCGACGCCGATACCGCGACCAGGCTGGCCGCCGGGGCGGTGCGCTACTACCTGGAGAAGTTCACCCTCAGCCAGATCATCGCCTTCGACTTCGACGACGCCCTCCGGGTGACCGGCGACACCGGGATCTACCTCATGTACAGCCACGCCCGTGCCGCCGGGATCATGCGCAAGGTCGAGGCGGCGCTCGGGCCGGACGTCGTCCCCGCGCTCGAAGGGGCGGAGCGGGCGCTGCTGCACGGACTGGACGGCTACCGCCACGCCCTCGCCGAGGCCGGCGCGGCGCTCTCACCGTCGACGCTCTGCACCTACGCCTTCGAGCTGGCCTCGACCCTCACCGACTTCTACGAGCACACCGAGGCGATCGTGCGCGAGCAGGACCCCGCCCGCCGGGCCTTCCGGCGGCGGCTGATGGCGGCCACCCGGGCCACCCTCGCGGACTGCCTCTGGTGCCTGGGCATGCCGGCGCCGGAGCGCGTGTAGGGGCGGCCGGCGGTTGTGACCGACAATGGGCCTGCTGACCTGAAGTAGCTGTAGGGGTTTCCCGTATGAAAGTGGCCTACTGGATCGTCGCGGGATTGCTGGCCTTGCTCTACCTGTACTCGGG
>PLOF01000082.1:0-357 GCA_003142035.1 Candidatus Dormiibacterota bacterium | reverse complement strand
GTGATCGGGCTGAACATCGTCCTGCTTGGCCTCGCCGGCGTCGCGATCTGGCTCTCAACCGTCTGGCTGTAGGACGCTGCGTGGGGACCGGCGGCGAGCCGCCGCCTCCTCACGCGTGGCTTGCGACCTGTCCATCATTTGGGTTGCGCCCTGTCGGACTACGGGGCGAGCTCTCGGGCCGGACCTCTCGGCCACAGCTCGAGACGACCCGAGAGCGGAACGGATGCTCTCGGGGGTTCGGTGGAGTCCGCCCCCTATAATTCGGCAGGTCTGGCACGCCCCGTTCGTCTAGAGGCCCAGGACACCGCCCTCTCAAGGCGGAGATCGGCGGTTCGAATCCGCCACGGGGTACCAGGG
>PLOF01000006.1 GCA_003142035.1 Candidatus Dormiibacterota bacterium | reverse complement strand
GTGGTGTGGGGACCGACGCTCGCGCCGATCCTCGCCGGGCCGCTGAGCCACCACCTGAGCGTCACCGTCGACTGCCGCGAAGGCCGGATCGAGCGCCTCGAGCTGGGCTAGCCGGCGGGGAGGGTGCCCCCGTCTGCAGTCGCGGGAAGGGCGGCTGAGCTGCGCTTGCCCAGCCGCCCTGCAGCGGTCGACGGACGGCCGGCTAAGTATCCGTGTAGGTGGCGTGCCAGAGGGTGGAGTTGGGCCCGGTCCAGACGACGTCGATGTAGCCGGGCTGGCCGGTCGTCACCGGGGCGGGGAGGGAGTCGAGAGGAGTGCCGCCGAGGTTCTGGGGACCGGTCCAGCCGTTCTGATACCAGTCGTGCCAGAGGTTGCCGTCGGTGCCCACCCAGAAGACGTCGACCCGTCCACCGCCCCAGGAGGTGACCTCCGGCTGGCTGCCCATGGGGCCGCTGCCGAGGCTCGACGGACCGTTCCAGGCGCCGCCCAGGTACCAGCCGTGCCAGAGGTTGCCATCGGTGCCCTCCCAGAAGACGTCGAGGACGCCGGATTGAGAGGCGACGGGATGGGGGGCGGAGCCGAGTGGCCCGTCGCCGAGGCCGACGGGGCCGTGCCAGCCGTTGGCGTAATACGCCTCCCAGAGGTTCTGGTCGGTGCCCTTCCAGAAGAGCTCGAGGTTGCCGACGCCCCAGGAGACGGCCGACAGGGTGGTCCCGGTCCCGAGGGGGCCGTCACTGAGGCCGACGGGGCCGTGCCAGCCGTTGGCGTAATACGCCTCCCAGACGTTCTGGTCGGTGCCCTCCCAGAAGACCTCGATGTTGCCGACACCCCAGGAGATGGGAACGGGGGTGGCGTTGCCGAGCGGGCCGTCACCGAGGCTGGCTGGCCCCTGCCAGCCGTTCAGGTAGTACATCTGCCAGAGGTTGCCGTCCGTGCCTCTCCAGAAGACCTCCTCGTTGCCGTACCCCCACGAGATCGGTTGAGGGTCGGAGGCGAGGTTCCCCAGCGTGGTCATCTTCTGGGGCCCGTACCAGGTGCCGTTGATGGAGTACTCCTGCCAGAGGTTGCCGTCGGTGCCGCGCCAGAAGACGTCCTCGTTGCCCGGGCCCCAGGAGATGGGGTGGAGAGTGCCGGCGACGGTCGCTCCCAACGACGCTGGAGCCTGCCACCCGATGACCGGCAGGTTGCTGCCGGAGCGCTCCATGTTGCCGTGGAAGGTCGGCCAGGACGAGGCCCCCATCTGCGACGCGTTGGTGCCGTTGACCGTCCAGACCGTTACGTTGTAGGTGTCCGTGGCGCCGCAGCTCAAGCTGCCGGAGGCCGACGTCAGGATGGCGCTCAGGCCGCCGCTGCCGAGTTTCGCGATGGTCGGTGTGCTGAACGATGTCGCCCCTCCGGGAAGCGGCTCGATCGTCGGAGCACCCAGGTCGGCCATCGAGTAGACGATGAGCCCGTCAGGCGAGGGGACATAGATGCCGTTCCGGCCCGTCGAGTCGACCGGTGCGATCGCCGGCCCGGCGGAGAAGGGCTGCGAACCCTCGCCCGGCAGTGTCAGTGGGAAGCCGGGCACCGCGTTGCCGTTCTGATCGAGGGCGTAGAGGGTGCCGTTCTCGGTGACGTCCACGACCTCACTGCCCCCGTTGCCGAGCAAATCCCCCACTGCCGGCGATGCGAAGGTCACGTCGTTGGTGGCGGCCGGGTAGCCGGCATGGTTGGTGCCGTTGGCGTTGAAACCCACGATGTAGCGTCCGACCGGTTGCCCCGTGGTCTGGCTGTAGTAGTGACCGGTGCCGTTGACGATGACGTCGCTGCCGCCGAAGTCCGCGACCGCGGGCGACGACCACGGCACCTCATTGACCCCACTCCACCAGAGCTGCTGGCCGTTCGGCCCCCAGACCCAGTAGATGCCACCGTGCACGCCGTTTTCCCCGCTGGCATCCGAGGGGGTGATGACGTCCAGCTCCCCCGTGTCTTGCAAATCGGCCAGGGTGGGGGTGGAGAGAGAGGTGTCCCAGATCAGCTTTGGCCAGCCGGGGACCGCGGTCCCGTTGCTGAACCAGGCGTAGGTGTGCAGGTCGAGGGCGGAGGCGAACAGCTCCTGCCGGCCGTCGCCATAGAGGTCGCCCACCGCGACTGACGAGAAGAAGCCGGACATGATCCCGGTCGTGCCATACAGGCTGTGCTGGGGCCAACCCGGCCGCTCCACGCCATTGCCATTCCAGACGTTCACTGTCCCCGAGTAGTCGGAGACGATGATGCTCGGCAGCGTGTCACCGTCGAGGACGGCGATGGTGGGGCTGCTCGCCACCCCATCGGCCACCTGCTTTGGCCACCCCGGCACCACCTGGTAGTTGCTCGCATACCAGGCGTAGACCTGGCCGTCTGAGAAGGCGGCGACGATCTCCTCCTGACCGTTGCCAAACAGGTCTCCGACCGCCGCCGAGCTGAACGGCTCGGTGAATTCGGGCTTGCCTGGATCCGTGCAGAGGACGCTGCCGCTGACCGAGAGGTTGTGGGCCTGGGTCAGCGAAGGCGCCGCCCCCGCCGCGGCCCGCGCCTCCGACGACGGCGTAAGGGCTGTGGCGCAGAGCACCACACCCGAGAGCAGCGCGGACATTGCAAGGCGGCGAGTCAGCATGGTGAGTCCGTCCCGTGGTGATGGATAGGCCCATTGTCATCGGACCTGCCGTCACCCTCACCGATGATCGCGTGACGTTCCTGTGACCGGACGGATCAAGGGTGGCGGCCGGTGGTGACGGGCGCGTGCTATCGTCGGGCCGTGTCGGAGACCCCTGGGGGCGACCCGGGCGGGCCGGCGGACCCGGTGGTCTCGATCGTCATCCCGGTACTCGACCGGGTGGATCTGCTGCTCGGGTGCCTCGGCTCGCTCGCTCACGTTGCCGAGCCCTGCCCCCGCGAGACGATCGTCGTCGCGAATGGCACGGATGCGGCGCGCCTGGCCCCGATCGAGGCGCGCGACGACATCACCCTGGTCAAGTCGGCGGTGAACCTCGGATTCGCTGGGGGGTGCAACTGGGGCGCCAGGCGCGCTCGCGGGCAATATCTGGTCTTTCTCAACGACGACACCGAGGCGGCTCCCGGATGGCTGTCGGCCCTTCTGCGGGCCGCTCGCGCCGACGACCGCGTCGGAGCCGTGGGCAGCAGCCTGGCCGGCTTCGACGGCACTCTCCAGGAGGTGGGGGGCGTGCTATGGAGCGACGGTGGCACCCACCGCCTCCGCCGCGGCCTCCGGGAGGATCCCTCGGCCCCCGACGAGAGCGTCCGGGACGTCGACTACAGCTCGGGGTGCGGGCTCCTGGTCACGCGGAGCGCCTGGGAAGCCGTCGGCGGCTTCGACCCGGGGTACTACCCCGGTTACCACGAGGACGTGGACCTCTGTCTGGCCGTTCGCGCTCACGGCTATCGCACCGTGGTCGCCTCCGCCGCCCGTCTGCGCCACCACGAGGGGGCCAGCACCGACGAGGCGTTCCGCGCCCTCGCCGCCCGGCGTTCCGGCCTGCGTTTCATCGCCAAGTGGGCGGACGCCCTGACGGACTACGAGCCGCACCCCGACCCGTCCGAGCCCGGACGCGTCGAGGCCGCCGTCGCAGTTGCTCTGCGCAGGATCGGCGAGCGGCCCCTCCCGCCCCGGAGCTCGGCGCGCCACCCGGGGACCGGCGCCCCATCGCCTGAGGAGGGCAGCCTGCTCCGCCTTCAGGTCGGTGCGCTCCTCGCCGCCCTCGAGCTCAAGGACGAGCGCATCGGCGAGCTGACCGCGGAGGTGACGCGGCTCCGTCCGGAGCACGAGAAGCTCGAGCGCCTACGCCGCCTCACCGACCGGCTGCCCCTCGCCCACCGTGTCGCGCGCCGCCTGACGGCGCGGCTCCCCGAATGACGACCGGGGATCGGCAGCATTGATGCATGTGGCCTCTACGGTGCAGCCACGGCCCTGGTATCATCCGGCTCCCGTTGCGATGGCGGAGTTCTCCGGGGCTCCACTGGCCGGCACGGGCCCCGGCGGCTCCGGGGGCCCCTCACGCGGGGAGTTGCGCTGATGGCATGGATCCCTCTCACCGAGTCGATTGGGCGTGTTCTCCGGTCGATGGACGGTGTCCCGGCTGCCCAGCGCATCGGTCGCATCGACGGGGTCATGGTCAAGACGTTCACCAAGCACGCCGATCAGCGCGGCTACTTCATCGAGCAGCTCAAGCGGGGCGACGTGGACGACGACGGGCGCCCCTTCCTTCCCGATCAGCCGTTCGCCCAGATGTCCCGCAGCCTCGCCTATGCCCGTGGCGGCAATCCGCCGGAGCTGATCAAGGCCTTTCACTGGCACCGGCGCCAGTGGGACTACTGGGACATCGTGCAGGGCAACGCCCGGGTGGTGCTCGTGGACCTGCGCGAGGATTCTCCGACCGCCGGCCGCGTCCAGACCGTCATCCTCGGCGAGCATGCTCCCAAGATGGTCGCCATCCCCCCCTACGTCGGCCACGGCTACCAGGTGCTCGACCTGCGCGATGTCATCCTCAACTACTACGTGACCGAGCCCTACGATCCCGCTGATCCCGACGAGGGTCGGATCGCTTGGGATGACCCCAGGATCGGCTTCGACTGGCGCATCGAAAACATCTGAGATGAGGCTTCTCATCACCGGGGGCGCGGGGTTCATCGGCAGCGAGTTTGTCCGCATGACCCTCGCGGAACACCCCGACGACCAGGTCACCGTTCTCGACAAGCTCACCTACGCCGGCAACGAGCGGAATCTCGACCCGGTACGGGACGACCCGAGATTCCGTTTCGTCAAGGGCGACATCGCCGACGGTGAGCTGGTGCGCGGCCTCGCGGGAGCATGCGACGTGGTGGTCAACTTCGCCGCCGAGTCCCACGTCGACCGCTCACTGGAAGAGCCGGGTCAGTTCATCCTGACGGACGTCTTCGGGACCTACGTGCTCCTCGAGGCGGCCCGCTCGGCAGGCCACGCGCGTTTCCTCCAGGTCAGCACCGACGAGGTGTATGGGGACGTGGGCGAGGGTCGTAGCCGAGAGGGCGATCCGCTCCGGCCCCGCAGCCCGTACAGCGCGAGCAAGGCGGGAGGCGAGCTGCTCGTCCAGGCCTATCGCGCCTCCTATGGGTTTCCGGCGATCGTCACCCGAGGCTCCAACACCTATGGGTGGTATCAGTACCCGGAGAAGATCATCCCGCTCTTCGTGACCAACGCTCTCGAGGACAAGCCCCTGCCCATCTACGGTGACGGCACGGCGGTCCGGGACTACATCTTCGTCGAGGACCACTGCCGCGGCATCGACACTGCCCTGCGCGCGGGCAGTCCGGGCGAGGATTACAACATCGGGGCGGGCGGCGAGGTCAACGGCCTCGCGGTGGCCGACACGATCCTTCGCCTGCTCGACAAGCCGGGGTCGCTGAAGCAGTTCGTCAGAGACCGTCCCGGCCACGATCGTCGCTACGCGCTCGACTCGTCGAAGCTTCGTGGGCTCGGCTGGCAGCCGCGGGTCTCGTTCGACGCGGGGATGGAGCGCACCGTGGCGTGGTACGTGGCCAACCAGGAGTGGTGGAGGCCACTCAAGAACGGCGACTTCTGGGAGTTCTACAGGAGGAACTACCGGCGGGCACCCGAGTGAGGGGGCGGGAATGCGGATCGAGGTGATCGGCTCGAGAGGACAGCTCGGCCGGGAGCTGATGGCGGTCCTCGCGGGCACGGGGCACGCCGCCTCGGGGCACGACGTGGAGTCCGTCGACATCCGCGATCCGGGCTCGGTCGCGTCGCTCCTGGAGGAGGTCCGGCCAGACGCCGTGATCAACTGCGCCGCCTGGACCCGCGTGGACGCTGCCGAGACGGAGGCCGAGGCCGCCTGGCAGGTCAACGCGGTGGCTCCGGGGATCCTCGCCGAGGCGTGCGGCGCACGGGGCGTCCTGCTCTGCCACATGAGCACCGACTACGTCTTCGACGGCGTGGCCACGGTGCCCATCGACGAGACGGCGAAGCCCGCTCCTCGAAGCTCCTACGGGCGTGGCAAGCTCGCCGGCGAGGAGGCGGTCCGGTCGATCCTCCCGGGTCACCTGATCGTCCGCACCGCCTGGCTGTATGGCCAGGCGGGGCCCAACTTCGTGCTGACCATGCTGCGGCTCGCCGGGGAGCGCGATCGTCTCCAGGTCGTCGCTGACCAGTGGGGCTCCCCGACCTGGACAGGCCACCTCGCCCCCGCCATCGTCCGGCTGGTCGGGCGCGGCGCGACCGGCACCTTCCACCTCACCAACTCGGGCGCCACCACATGGCACGGGTTCGCCGAGGCCATCGTCGAGGAGGCGGGCCTCACGACCCCCGTCGACCCCATCACGACCGCCGATTTCCCGACCCCGACGCCCCGCCCCGCCTACTCGGTCCTGGCCAACCGGGCATGGGAGGCGCTCGGCGAGGGGCCGCTCCCCCCCTGGAGGGAGGGGTTGCGCGCCTACCTCCGGGCACGCGCGGTGGCCGCGGCGGCGGAGCCCCGGCACGGGGAACCGTAAACTTGCCGGACGGATCTCCTCGGAAGCACGTCGACGGAGCGATGAGAAAGACGCGAAACAGCTCGCCTGCTGCCGTGGCGGCGCCCGCCACACTTTTCGACGCCGCCTACTACGCGCGCTACCACGTTCCATGCGGCGCGGAAACGGCATACGAGCGCAGTGACCACTGGCTCGCTCTCTTTGGCCACGCCGCGGAGCGGATCGTCTCCGAGCTGGCCCCGGCCCGCGTGCTCGACGTGGGGTGCGCCCACGGGTTCCTGGTCGAGGTGCTGCGCGACCGAGGGGTCGACGCCAGCGGTTTCGACATCTCCGATTACGCGATCTCCCAGGCCGGCCCCGACCTGGCCCCTCACCTCCGGGTGGGCAATGTCCTGGAGCCGATCCCGGGTCGCTACGACCTGGTGACCTGCATCGGGGTCCTGGAGCACCTCGACGAGGGCGATGCGCCGGCCGCGGTCGCCAACATCTGCGCGGTCACCGATGACGTCATCTTCTCCGCGACCCAGAGCGACTTTGGCGATGCCACCGGGGTCAACGTCCGCCCGCCGGAGTATTGGGCCGAGCTCTTCGCCCGCCACGACTTCGTCAGCGACCCCGGCTTCGACGGATCGTTCTTCAGCTGGTGGACGGTGCGGTACCGCCGCCGTCGCGATCCGTGGCCACGGGTGATCGCCGACCACGACCGCGAGATCGGGCGGCTCCGGAACGAAGCCCATCACCGCAACGCTCTCGCCGTCCTGCAGATGCAGGAGATCGGGCGCCTCACCGCGAGGGTGACCGATCTGGAGGCGGACGCGGCGGCGCGCCCGGACAACGAGCGCCGCCTCTCCGCTGCTCAGGCGGTCATCCTCGACATGGAGGTCCGCCTGCGTCAGCAGGCCTCGGATCTGGGCAAGGCAGACGCCCAACGCCAGGCCGCCGCTCGCGCCGGGGGCCGCCCGCGTCGAGCGGTTCGCAAGGCGGTGCGGGCCGTCGGCGTGCTCGTCGAGCACGGTCCCGCGGAATTCGCGCGGCGGGTGGGAAGGCGGCTGCTTCCCGGGCACGCGGCGCCTCGGGCACCGAGCGTCGAGGACGACTACCAGACCTGGCTGGGAATCCATGAACCTGACCGAGCCCGCATCGTCGAGATGGCAGAGCAAGCGAGGCAGTGGGCGGAGCGACCCCTGATCAGCGTGATCCTGCCCGTGTACAACCCCGAGGAGTCCTGGCTGCGTGCGGCCCTGGACTCGGTGCGCTCCCAGGCCTATGACCGGTGGGAGCTGTGCGTCGCCGACGACGCGTCCTTCCGGCCCCACGTGGCCAGGCTGCTCCACCGTTACCAGGCTGAGGACCCGCGCGTGAAAGTCGCCTTCCGCGCCGAGAACGGGGGCATCGCGGCAGCGTCCAACACGGCGCTCGAGCTGGCGGCGGGCGAATACGTCGCCCTGATCGACCACGACGACGTGATGCGACCGCACGCGCTCTTCCGGGCGGCCGAATACATCCGCACCCATCCGGACGCCGATGTCGTCTACTCGGACGAGGACAAGATCCTGGTCAACGGCAAGCGCGGGCAGGTTTTCTTCAAGCCCGACTGGTCTCCGGACGGGCTGCTCGCACAGAACTACATGTGCCACCTCTCGGTGCTCCGCCGCTCCCTGGTGATGGAGGTCGGGGCCTTCCGGAGGGGATACGACGGGAGCCAGGACCACGACCTCCTGCTGCGCACCACGGAGCGGGCTCGCCAGATCGGCCACATCCCCGATGTCCTCTACTCATGGCGGCAGGTGCCCGGCTCGGCTGCCCTGAGCAGCGACGCCAAACCGCTGGCACGGGAGGCGGGCAAGCGCGCGGTCGAGGACGCCCTGGCGCGACGCGGGATCAAAGGGCACGTCGACCAGGCGTCGGTGCCGGGGTGCTACGACGTCCGCTACGAGCTGGACGGGCATCCCCGCATCGATGTGATCATCCCGACCCGCGACCGGGTTGACCTGCTTCGCCAGTGCATCGCCGAGATCGAGACGCGCTCCACCTACCCGAACGTCGGCATCGTCATCGTCGACAACGACAGCCAGGCGCCGGAGACGCTGCGCTATCTCGACGCGACCCGGCATCAGGTGGTGCGCGCCCCGGGCTCCTTCAACTTCTCCCGTGTCGTGAATCTCGGGGTGCGCGCCAGCACCGCGCCCTACGTCCTCCTCCTCAACAACGACGCCTTCGTTCGGGTCCCCGACTGGCTGGAGCGACTCCTGGAGCACGCCCAGCGCCCGGAGGTGGGCGCGGTCGGATGCCAGCTTCGCTACCCGAACGGAGACCTGCAGCACTGCGGGGTGGGCCTGGGTCACGGGCACATCGCCTTCAACCTGCACGTGGACAGGCCGGGGGTGCGCAACGTCAGCGCGGTGACCGCGGCCTGCATGATGCTGAGGCGCGAGGTCTTCGACGAGGTGGGCGGATTCGACGAGCGCTTCGCGATCTCCTTCAACGACGTGGACCTCTGCATGCGGATCACGAAGCGCGGGTACCGGATCATCTACAACCCCCACGTCTGGCTCGAGCACGACGAGAGCGCGAGCCGGGGCCGCCTCCACCCCGAGGTGGACATCGAGCTGTTCCGCTCCCGGTGGGGGACCGAGTACACGCTGGTCGACCCGTACATCAGCCCCAATCTCAACTGGCCGTACGGGGATCGGCCCCAGCTCGCCACCCCCGTTGAGGTGTGACGGGAGGTTCAGCGTCACGGCCGCAGCGACCGCCCCCCGGCGGCGCGTCGCCTGGGCTCGGGCTCCTCCCGATCAGCTGGAGAAGGTCGCCGTCCAGAGGTTGCCGGACTCTCCACCGCCTACGCTGTGACGGGGACGTGACCAGCGGGCTACGCGACCGTTGCCTGCCGTCGCCTCGGTGGGTCTGCGACTACCTTGTGGAGGTCGACTCCCGACAAGGGCAAACCCTCCGCGAGGAGGGGGCGCAAAGCCACGGGCCTCACGTAAGGTAGCCGGGCCGCCGAAAGAGTCACTGGGTGGAGCCGGCAGGAGCGTGAACCCTCCATGCTGCCGCTTCGTCGTGCCGCAATGCTCATCGCCGTCCCGTTGCTGGTCGTGGCCGCAGGCTTGGCCCTGCCCGGAGGAGGGCCGGCGCCGGTGCTCGCCGCGGGCACGTTCGACGCCGAGATGTTCCAGCTCATCAACCAGGACCGCGCCGACAACGGGGTGGCGCCGCTCGCCTGGAACGCCTCTCTCTCCGGGATCGGCGAGAGCACCCCCTACGGCGGCTGCGGATACACGATCGCCGGGCGGGCCGAGGACATGGTCGAACGCGACTACTTCTCCCATCAGATCCTCGACTGCGGGAGCGCGAATGTGTTCACCGTCATGCAGTCGAATGGGATCGACTACCGGAGCGCGGGGGAGAACGTCGGCTGGAGCGGCGGGATCACCGATCCGGTCCAGGCTGCCATCTACCAGAACACGCTCTATATGAATTCCTCCCCGCATCGTGCCAACATCCTCGATTCCGCGTACACCCAGGTGGGGGTCGGGTCGTGGGACACCGCACCGGGTCAGACGTGGAGCGGTGGCGGGGGGGCGCCGGTGGCCGACGTCGTCGTCTCGGCGGTGGAGTTCATCCAGTCCGGCTCGTCGGTGACGGCGGAGGTGCCCGCGATAGCCACCTCCTGGCAGCCCGCCGCCTCTCTGGGCGCGGCCCCGGTGGGGACGCCGCACGCGGCGTCGTGGGGCGTGGGCGACACGGACGTTTTCTGGAGGGGAAGCGACGGCGGGCTCTGGCACGAGTGGTACTCCAACGGGTGGCAGGGCCCCCAGGAACTCTCCCCGTCGGGAACGATGGCCTCCGATCCGTACCCCGTTTCCTGGGGGCCCGGCAACCTCGAGGTCTTTTGGCGCGGCACGGACGGCAATCTGTGGCAGGTGGACTACATCAACGGGTGGCAGGGGCCCGCCGACCTGGGCTTCGGCCCGCTGGACTCCGATCCCCACCCGGTCTCCTGGGGTGTCGGCAACGTCGACGTCTTCTGGAAAGGGTCCGACGGAGGGCTCTGGCACGCCTACTACACGAACGGCTGGCACGGTCCTCAGTCGCTGGGCAACCAGATCCCGCTTGCCACCGATCCCAACCCGGTCTCCTGGGGCCCCGGGAACATCGACGTCTTCTGGGCCGACGCCTCCGGCGACCTAGTGCATCAGTACTTCGCAGACGGATGGAGCCCGCCGGTGGTTCTGGGCGACGGGCCCCTCGCTTCGGCGCCCCACCCCGTCTCGGTCGGTCCGGGTCAGATCGAGGTCTTCTGGAAGGGCACTGACGGCGGCCTCTGGGAGGCGTGGTTCTCGAATGGCTGGCAGGGACCGGTGGGGTGGGGCGGCAGCCTCGCCTCCGACCCGGTGCCGGTGCGGACCGCGCCCGGGACCCTGGACGTATTCTGGAACGACACCAGCGACGCGCTCTCGTTGGCCTCATCGGGTCCGGGCGGCTTCTCGCTCCAGTCTCTCGGCGACGGACCCTTCAGGGGACAACCCTCGGCTATGAGCTGGGCCAATGGGAATGCGGATGTTTTCTGGGCTGGGACCGACGGATCGCTCTGGCACGCCTTCCACCCGTGAGCCCGCCGGGCCGCGGTCGGCGCTGCGTGGAGGCGGATCGGATGACGGACAATGGCCGCCCCACCCCGTAACGTTTCCGTCATGAAGTGCTGCATCGCGCCCGCCGACGCGTTGTCGAGAAGGGATGCGTCCCCACCTCCGCCCCATCAGAGACGTGACAGACAGCGCTCGCACCGCCGCGAAGGGTTACGCGCATGGTCTTCGCCTCGCAGCCGCCTGCCTCGCCGCGATCGCAGCCGGGGCGGCCGCCTCCGTCGGCTCTGAGGCGGCGACGCCGACACACATCACCACCGGCGGTGGGACCAGTGTCACCAGCCACGCCGACGACTCCACCTTCGTCGCGCCCGAGGTCTGGACGGGTGCGACCGAGCTCGGCGGGGCGCCGATGGGGGGCTCGGCCCACGCCATCTCCTGGGGGTACGGCAACCTCGACGTCTTCTGGAGGGGCACCGACAACGGGCTCTGGTACATGTGGTACAGCAACGGCTGGCATGGTCCCCAGTCCCTCGGCGGAGCCGGGACGATGGCCTCCGACCCCTATCCCGTCTCCTGGGGTCCCGGCCATATCGACGTCTTCTGGAAGGGAACCGACGGCAACCTGTGGCATGCGTGGTTTCTGGGCGGGTGGTATGGGCCGCAGTCGCTGGGTGACGGGCCACTGGGCTCCGCGCCTCACCCGGTCTCCTGGGGCGTCGGTCACATCGACGTGTTCTGGGAGGGCACAGACGGCGGCCTCTGGCATGCGTGGTATCTAGGTGGGTGGTACGGGCCGCAGTCACTTGGCGGAGTCGGGACCATGGCGTCCGACCCCGCCCCGGTTTCGTGGGGCGTGGGTCATATCGACGTCTTCTGGAAGGGAACCGACGGCAACCTGTGGCATGCGTGGTACCTGGGCGGGTGGTCCGGGCCGCAGTCCCTGGGCGACGGGCCCCTGGCCGGGGCGCCCCAGCCGGTCTCGGCGGGGTACGGCCACATCAACGTCTTCTGGAGAGGGACCGACTCGGCGCTGGTGGAGGCCGTCTACTCCGACGGCTGGTCCGGCCCGATCGGGCTGGGCGGCAGCATGTCCGGCGACCCCGCCCCCACCTCACCGCTTCTCGGCAACATCGAGGTCGTCTACGTGGGCGCGGACGGCCTGCTGTGGCACGACGATTACGTCGACGGCTGGAGCGGCCCGGCCGACCTCGGCGACGGGCCTGCGACCCAACCGTCGGCGGTCTCGTGGGGCAGCGGCCACAGCGAGGTCTTCTGGGAGGGGACGGATGCGGGTCTGTGGCACGACTGGTATCAGATCGGGATCAGCAGCCGGACCATCCCCGTCCCCGCCATATCCATGGGCTACCCTCTCGATTGCGAGGCGGCAGCGCTGGAGGCCGCCCTGGCGGCGCAAGGGACGTCGGTATCGCAATCGTGGCTGGTCGGGCAGTTCGGTGCCGACCCGCGGTCCGCGGTCGTGGTGAAGGGCAACGTCATCCGCTGGGGTGATGCCTGGGCGACCTTCGTGGGCAGCGTCAACGGCTCTGAGCCGGCGTTCACCGGCTACGGCGTCTACTGGCCGCCCCTGGAGCGGGTGGCCACCTCGCTCGGCCACTACGCGTCAGGGGGGCAGGATTGGACCGCCCAGGACGTCTACCTGCAGCTCTCCGAGGGCCACCCCGTCATCATCTGGATCGACGCCAGCTTCCAAGCCGTCGCCGTCCGCTGGTGGACCGCCTGGGACGGCGCCGCCGTGCCCTACGCCGTCGGCGAGCACGCCGTGGTTCTCAGCGGCATCGACGTCCAGGCCGGGACCGTGAGCCTCCTCAACGTCGCCAATGGCAGCTTCGACACCTTCACCATGGCCCGGTTCGAGAGCTTCTGGACCACCTTCTCCGACATGGCCCTGGTGATCGACTGACCTCCGTAGTGGCCGGGCTGCGACTCAGCTGGAGAAGGTCGCCGTCCAGAGGTTGCCGTCGGTGCCCTTCCAGAAGATGTCCATGTGCCCGTTGCCCCAGCTCGCCACGCTGGGCGCAGACCCCATCGGACCGTCGCCAACCAGGAAGGGGCCATACCACCCCCCGGCGTAGAAGGCGTGGTCGAGATTGGCCGAGGTGTCCTCCCAGAAGACGTCGATGTCGCCGGCGCTCGATTCCACCGGGTCGGGGAGTGAGCTGACATCGCTCGCCCCCAGGCTGTAGGGGCCGTGCCAGCCGTTGGCGTAGTACCCCTGCCACACCCCGCCATCGGTGCCCCGCCAGAAGACGTCGAGCAGGCCGGTGCCGAAGGTCATGGGCTGGGGATCCGAGCCGAGCGGGCCGAAGCCGAGCGAGGCCGACCCCACCCAGCCGTTCACGTAGTAGTCCTGCCAGAGGCTGCCATCGGTGCCCTTCCAGAAGACCTCCTCGTTGCCCACCCCCCAGGAGACCGGGTACGGGGTTCCGGCCACCGTCGACACGCCGGGCATCTGGACCGGCCCGTGCCAGCCGATCGAGTAGGAGGCGTGCCAGAGGGTCGGGCTCCCGGTACCCGCCCAGAAGACGTCCAGCTCACCGGGCCCCCAGGTCACGGCCTCGGGGGCGGAACCGAGTGGTCCCATGCCCAGGTCCTGGGCCGTATGCCAGCTGCCGCTCCCGTAGTAGGCGTGCCAGAGGCTGCCGTCGGTGCCCTTCCAGAAGACGTCGATCTCCCCCACGCCCCACGAGACGACCGATGGGTTGGAGGCCATCACCCCCGCCTTGCTCAGGCTGGCGGGGCCGTACCAGTGGCCGCCGACCTCCCACATGTGCCAGAGGCCGCCGTCGGTGCCCTCCCAGAAGACGTCGTCGAAGTTGGGTCCCCACGAGACGGCCTGGGGAGCACCGCCCAGAGGGCCACCACCGAGCCCGACGGGGACACCCGGACCGGGTGCCGAGGGCGTGGTGCTGGCTCCGTGGGCGACGCTGAAGTTCTGGGTGATGGCGTTCCAGAGGTCGCTGCTCCCGGAGTCGTAGCCGAGTGCCCAGATGCCGATGCCACGCAACCCGTCGCTGTTGACCAGCGCGTACTTGTCGCCGAGCGACTGGGCGTTGTCGTAGTACAGCTCGCGGTCGGAGTTGTGGTTGCCACCGCATGGGTCCCCGCTTGCTGGACTCGTCCAGGCAGCCCAGGGCGTCTCCGACGTTGGGTCCCAGGACGGGCCCTGCAGGTTGTCCGGCGCGCCGCTGGTGCAGGCGAAGTCTGACAGGACGCCGGAGTAGGTGACCGCGCTGATGCCGTTGTCGCCGCCCCGTGGCGCGTTGAACTGCTCGCCTGTGGTCGAGTAGGCGTACCCGTAGTAGGGAATGCCGAGGATCACCTGGTAACCCGGCACCTCGGAGAGATAGGCCTTGACCACCTGGCTGTCCGAATACGCCGTGTAGTTCACGGAATTCAGGGGGTCATTGGGAAGCGTCTGCCCGTAATCGACGTCGTAGTCCATGACGTCGAAGGCGTCCACGTAGGGGCGGAGCGCGCTGATGTCCATCATCGTCCCGCCCTGGGCCGCGGAGGCGTAGGTGTCGACCGTGAGATACGACTGGGCCGGCACCAGGGTGCGCAGCGCGTACTGCAGCTCGCCGACGAATGTGGTGAAGTCGCTCGGCACCACCGCCGGGATAAACCCCTCGAAGTCGAGGTTGACACCGTCCCCGCCCCGGCTCTGGAGCTGCCCGACGATGTTGGTGATCGCCGTTTGCCGGTTGCTCTCGCTTCCGACCAGGGTCTCGATCGACGAGTTGTTCATGGTGATGGTGAGCACCACCCGGTCGCCGGCGGCGTGGGCGGCGTTGATCAGGCTGCTCATCTGCCCGCTCCACCACCCCTGATAGCCGGAGTCCTGGATGACCGTGCCGTTGGTGTTGAGGTTGAGGCTGTCGTAGGCGATGGTGGTCAGGTCCGCGAGCCGGAAATCCGATTGCCAGTCTCCGCTCGTGACCTCGCCCACCTGGGCGAAGCCGAGGATCTCCGGGTCGCGGGGCGCGGCCGGCGCGGCGGTGCCGTTGGAGGTTTCGGGGAGCTCGACCCCGTTCGACGTGTTGGAGGCTCCGGAGCCTCCCGCAGGGACGGGGATGGGCGTCCGCGTACCGAGGTCGATCTTGGGGTGGAGGAGCTTGCCGGCCTGGGCGCCGCGGGCGACCCCCGCCTGGAGCGGGAGGTCGCTCTGATTGAAGATCTGGGAGGGGCTGGTCTCTCCGGGCAGGACCTGGACCGTTCCGGGGTGGGCGGGGAGCCCGGCGGACGAGGGGGTCGAGGCGTCGGCCCTCGCGACCGGCGACGCGGTCGCAGCCAGGGCGGCCAGGCCGGCCATGCCGGCAAGCAGGACGTTCATCCGCCGCATGACCGAGACCTTGCCGGAACGGCGGCGAAGCATGAAGTTATCAATGCAGCCGTCACACCGTCGTAGCGCGCTCATCACTGCTCCTGCAGGTTTGACGCATTCTGGCGATCACGTCCGGCGATTGCTATGATCGCGCGGAATTACAGTTCTTGAGCGTCGGCACAATTGCCGTCGGCAAATCGTGGAGAGAAACCGCGTGCGAGGACGCAGGATCGGCTGCGGCGACACGGGGCGCGGATGACGTGAAGGGTCTGATCCTGAGCGGCGGCAAGGGCACGCGCCTGCGGCCGATCACCCACACGAGCGCGAAGCAGCTCATCCCCATCGCCAACAAGCCGATCCTCTTCTACGCCATCGAGGCGATCGTCGCGGCTGGGATCACGGAGATCGGGATAATCACCGGCGAGACCGGTGCCGAGGTGAGGGCCGCGGTCGGCGACGGATCCGCCTTCGGTGCCCGATGCACCTACATCCCTCAGGCGGCGCCCCAAGGGCTCGCCCACGCGGTGCTGACGGCGCGGGATTTTCTCGGTGACAGCAGCTTCGTCATGTACCTGGGCGACAACCTAGTGCGCCACGGCATCGTCCCGGTCGTCCAGGAATTCGAGCGCCTCCACCCCGACGCCATGATCCTGCTCGCCCAGGTGGCGGAGCCGCAGCACTTCGGGGTTGCCGAGGTCGTCGACGGGCGGGTGATCCGGCTGGTCGAGAAGCCCGCGATCCCGAAGTCGGACCTCGCCCTGGTGGGCGTCTACCTCTTCACCCCGGCCATCTTCGAGGCCGCCTCGTCGATCGCCTACTCGGCGCGCGGCGAGCTGGAAATCACCGACGCCATCCAGCGGATGATCGACACTGGCGGCAACGTCGTTCCTCACCTCATCACCTCTCAGCATGAGGCCTCGGTGGCGACGTGGAAGGACACCGGCCGGCTCGAGGATCTGCTCGAGGCCAATCGCATCGTCCTCGACGACATGGTGCCGCGCGCACGCGCGGGCGGCATCGCCGACGACGTCCACATCGAGGGCAAGGTGATCATCGAGGCCGGCGCTGAGTTGCGCAACTGCACGGTTCGTGGCCCGGCGATCATCGGTCAACGCACCGTCATCGACGACGCGTACATCGGCCCGTACAGCTCCATCTACCACGGGTGCACGGTGCGGCGCGCAGAGATCGAGCACTCGATCATCCTCGAGGATGTGCGCATCGAGAACGTGACCGGGAAGATCGAGTCGTCGCTGATCGGCAGGGGTTGCGTGGTCCACGAGTCGCGGCGCCGGCCGCACGGGTACCGGCTCATGCTCGGCGACCACTCCCAGATCGAGCTGGGATGAGCTGAGCCCGCCACCCCGGGTCACCACCGTGATCCCGGTGGTTCGGCGGTCACCGCACGGTCAGCTGCACCGACCAGCCGGGGGGATTGATCGGCTCGACGAACGTCGAACCCGGAGCGGCCGAGCCGAGACGGGCCGCGTAGGTCGCCGGGTGGTCGTCCTGGAAGGGAGGGTACTGCCAGGCGGTCACCAGCCCCACCGCCATGGCGGCAAAGACGAGCCCGACCCCGATCACCCCGCCGTCGACGCGCCGGGGCAGACGCGGGCGCCAGCGGGTCAGGGCCCAGAGCAGACACGCAAGCCAGGCGCATTCGGCCAGCAGGAAGTAGCGCTGAGCGACGCCGGCCGTATCGATCAACGGCCACTGCGGCTGGGTGGCGACGAGCGGCGAGGCCAGCCCGGCAATGAGGACGCCGGCGGCCACCAGGGTGAAGAGCCGGAGCGCCTCCGGGCCGCGGATCAGGGCGGTGACCACGACGCCGGCAGCCACGAGGTCGATCAGACCTGAGACCAAGCCCATCCCGGAGCCGGGGGTCAGGAACACGACGTGAGTCCAGTCCTGGGCAAAGACGCCGTCGAGGACGACCTTGTTGGCGAGGATCTCGAGCAGGAGAGACGGGGTGGCCCCGAGCGGACCGACCGCCGGCCGGCCCCCCCCGTGGATGGCCCAGACCTGGACCGCGTCGCAGATCAGGCAGAGCCCGCCGAGGAGGAGCAACCACCGCTCCCGGGCCCCCAACCATCGGATCCCGAGCACGAGGATGAGGAGGAATCCGAAGGGGCCGGTGAGCGCGGAGAGAACGACGGCGGCGATGTCGAAGGTTCGCCAGGCCCGGCCCCGTGGAACTCTCGCCACCACCACCAGGGTCGCCAGCACCGCCAGGTGCCACTGGGCGTTGGTGAGGTTGGCGTTGACCTCGAACGAGGGGATGAGGAGGTACACGGCCGCCAGCGCCGCCCGGCCGGGCAGCGGGGCGGCGTCATCCAGGCGCGAGGTGAGGAGGAAGAGGGCCGCTGCCACCTGGACGGCGATCGCAACCAGGTTGAAGGTGAGCGGCGCCCAGCGCAGCCCGAGCGGGGTGAAGAGCGCGGCGATCAGCCGCGAGAACACCTGGAGATAGCCGTTGTAGGGGGTGAGGAGCGAAGCGAACCCGCCGTGGTTGTACGCGGTGGCGAACCACACGGTGCCGTCCTCGGCCCAGAACTGAGCGTTGGTCACGGCGTCCGGGCGTCTCGAGATCACGACCGCCAGCGCCGCCAGCGCCGCCAGCGGCCAGCCCCAGCGCGGAAGGTGTCTCGCCCGCGGGGGAGAGGCGGCGACCGCCGTCCCGGACCTCACCGCTCGGGGCCCAGCCCCGGGCCCCGGTTGGAGCGCTCCGAGAGCTGGCATGGGGAGCCCCTCAGATGGAGCCTGCCGACAGCGCCTGCGCCACCCAGGGGACGACCTCGTCGAGCATGGCGTCGAGGCCGGTCGTCGCCTCGAAGCCGAGAATCTCGCGGGCCTTCTCCACCGAGGGGACGCGCCGCTGCACGTCGTGCGGGTAGGGCGGGTCGGTCACGTACCGGAAGGGGACGTCCGGAGCGTGGACGCGCACCCAGATCTTCTCGGCCAGCTCCAGCACGGTGGTCGACTGAGCCGTGGAGAGGTTGAAGTCCTGATTGAGCGCCAGCGGGTGCTCCATGGCGCGCACGATGCCCTGGGCCAGATCGCCGCCGTAGGTGTAGTGGCGCACCTGGTGGCCGTCGCCCAGGATGTGGAGCGGGTCCTGTCCCTTCAGCACCTTCTGGACGAGGTCGGGGACGACGTGGCTCATCGCCAGCTTGACGTTTCCGCTCAGGATCTCCACATCGCCGAGGGCGCGCCCCTCTCCGACACCGACACAGTTGAAGGGGCGGACGATGGTGTACGGGAGCTGGTGCTGATCCCAGGCGGCCCGGGCGAAGTACTCCACCGCGAGCTTCTGGAAGCCGTAGGAGGACGCCGGAGGCGGGATCCTGTGCTCCTGACCCTCGATGGACGGCCAGGAGTCCGCCGACTCGAACACCATCGAGGAGCTGATGTAGGTGACCTTCTCGAGGTGGTGACGCCGGTGGGCCTCGATCGCCGCGTCGCAGGAGGCGGCGATGATCCGCTCGTTGGTCGCCAGCAGGTCGTAGGCGTAGGCGTGGAAGTAGGAGATCCCCCCGATCATGGCCGCGCCCGCGATGAGGTGGTCGCAGTCGCTGAGGAGTCTCAGCATGAGGTCGGAGTCGCGGACGTCACCGTCCACGAATCGATAGCCCGGGTCGTGGTCATACGACCTGACGACCGGGCCGTACTTGGAGAGGTTGTCGATGCCGACCACGTCGTGACCCGACCGCAGCAGCTCCTGGACGACGTAGCCGCCGATGAAACCGGCTGATCCGGTGACCAGAACCCTCGACATCTGCTCTCTCTCCCCGACCGCTGTCCGGCCGGCGAACCGCGCGAGCGGCCGTCCCGGGACGGGGCGATGCTACCAAAAGCGAGACGCGACGACTGTGAGACCGGGCTTCCTGACCAGGGGCTGTCGACGAGAACCCCCGGCAGAGGGCCGCTGAGCCGAACGATTCGGCTGGGGCGTTGGGCGGCCGGGGCGGGCGTCGCTGCGTATACTCGTCGCCCAGACGTCGCACCGGCGACCCGGCGGCGCGCGAGGATATGCGGATGCCCTTTCAACGCGACATCGCCATCCTGGGTGGCTGCGGCCACGTGGGGCTGCCACTCGGTCTTGCTTTTGCCGAGCGCGGCCTCACGGTCGCGCTGCATGACATCAACGCGAGCGCCGTGGAGACGGTCGGCCAGGGCAGGATGCCGTTCCGCGAGCAGGGCGCTGATACCCTCCTGCCCCAGCTGCTGGAGGCTGGACGGTTGACCGTCACCACGGACGCAGCGGTGCTCGGCACCGCCGAGACCGTCATCGTGATCGTGGGGACCCCGGTCGACCAGTTCCTCAACCCGGACGTCGGCGCGGTGCTGAGGGCTCTTGAGCCTCAGCTGCCGCGACTCGTCGACGGCCAGCTGCTCGTCCTCCGAAGCACGGTCTACCCGGGTGTGACCGCGATGATCGAGAAGCGGGTGGCGGAGCTGGACGTGCACATCGACGTCGCCTTCTGCCCGGAGAGGATCGCCGAGGGCCACGCCCTGACCGAGCTGAGATCCCTGCCCCAGATCGTCGCCGCACGGAGCAGCCGAGCCACCGAACGTGCGGCCGGCCTCTTCCGCCACCTCGCGTCAGAGATTGTGGAGCTCACTCCCGAGGAGGCGGAGCTTGCCAAACTCTTCACCAACACCTGGCGCTACATCAAGTTCGCGACCGCCAACCAGCTCTACATGATCGCCAACGATTTCGGGCTCGATTTCGAGCGAATTCGCCACGCCGTCACGTACCAGTATCCCCGGGCGGCCGACATGCCGGGAGCGGGTTTCGCGGCCGGCCCGTGCCTGTTCAAGGACACGATGCAGATCGCCGCCTTCGACAACAACAACTTCACGCTCGGGCATGCCAGCGTCATGATCAACGAGGGCCTGCCGCTCTACGTGGTGAGCCAGCTCTCCCGCCACCACGAGCTCGCCGAGATGACCGTCGGGATCCTGGGCATGGCGTTCAAGGGCGGTTCCGACGATCCCCGCCAGAGTCTCAGCTATAAGCTGAAGAGGCTCCTCTCCATCAAGGCCCGCAGAGTCCTCTGCACCGACCCCTATGTGACCATCGACCCCGACCTCACCCCGCTCGACACCGTCTTGCGGGATGCCGACCTCCTGATCGTCGCCACCCCGCACCCGGAGTACGCCGCCCTGGAGCCACAGGTGCCGGTCGTCGACCTCTTCAACGTCCTCGGTCGGGGGGTTCGCGTGTGAAGCCACGGGTCTCCATCGTGGTGCCCGTGTACATGGAGGGGGCCGGCATCATCCCGTTCCTCGATCGGGTGTTCGAGGCGGTGACCCTGCCCTGCGAGCTGCTGGCCGTCTACGACCGGCCCGACGACACCACCGTGCCGTACCTGGCGGCGGCGGCAGCGCGGGAACCACGCCTCCGGCCGCTGCTCAACCGGTACGGGCGTGGGCCGGCGGCGGCGCTGCGCTTCGGTATCGACGAGGCGTTGAGCGACGTGGTCGTGGTGACCATGGCCGACGGCAGCGACGACGCCCACCAGATCGACCCGCTGACCCGACTCGTCGAGAGGGGAGTGGTGGTGGCGTCCGCGTCCCGCTACATGCGCGGAGGGCAGCAGGTGGGTGGGCCGTGGGCCAAGGGCACGATCTCCCGGATGGCCGGTCTCTCCCTCCACCTCATCGGCCGGGTGGGGACACACGACCCGACCAATTCCTTCAAGGCGTACTCGCGCCAGTTCATCCGGGAGGTCGGCGTCGAGTCCGATGCCGGCTTTACCCTGGGCATCGAGCTGGTCGCCAAGGCGAAGGAGCGAGGGCTCCCGGTCGCCGAGATCCCGACCATCTGGCTCGACCGCGCCGAGGGCACGTCCAACTTCCGGGTGACCAAGTGGCTGGGCCGCTACCTCCACTGGTATCTCCGCGCCCTCCGGCCGACCCGGAAGCGGCCCCGGCCCCAGAAGCTCGGCTGAGGGGCGCGCGATCGCAACGGTGACCCCGCCCCCGCCCCCGCAGCCCGCCACGGGTCCGAACACGCCCGGTCGTCCGGCCTTCCCGGCCTGGCCGTGGCTGCCCCGCGACATCCTCGTCGAGGCGGGGCTGGCCGTGGTCAGCGCGGCGGTGGCCGCCGGCGTCGTCGTTGAGCTCGCGCGCCACATCCCGACGACCATCCAGGCCCACACGGACATCGTCGGTTTCCCGATCTTCGCCGACTTCAATGCCAGCCGTTATCCGGACATCTGGTACCTCGCCATGGTCGGTTGGCCGCTGCTCAGCCTGCTCCTCTTCCTGGTGGGACGGCGCCTGCTCCGGAGCGCCGGGCTCCTCGGGAGGGCGGAGTTTGCGCTTCGCGCCGGTCGGGCATTGCCGGTGCCCCCGGCGGAGCCCCCCGTCGACCCAGGGTCTCTCACCGAGCGGCTTGCGCTCGGCGCCCGGGTTACCGCGGTCGCCCTGGTGTGGGGCTTCGCCGGCGCGATCGTCCGAGACAATCAGGGCCTGCGCTTCTGGCGCGACCTGGTGGCCGTTGCGGCGGTCTACGTCCTGCTCCTGCTTCTGACCGCAGTCGTGCTGGTGGCGCGGAGAGCCGCCAGTCCCGCAGCTCCCCAGGGCATCCGCGTGGTCAGCACGCTCAACGCGCTGGGTGCTGCGCTCACGGTGGCGGGGCTGCTTGCCGTCTCCGAGCGCACCACGCTCACCACCCTGTCGGACAACGTCCAGCATCCGGAGCACTGGCTCCCGATGGCGCTGGGCCTCCCGCTCACGGCCGTCAGCGTTGGCGTGGTCGTCATCGGCCTCTGGCGCACCCGGGGCGCCGGGCTCGGCCGGCTGCGGACCATCGAGAGACGCGCCCTCTTCCTGGTGGCGGTGCCTGTCGCGCTCTTCCTCTCCACCGCCGTCCTGCCTGGCGGGCTGGGTGCGTTGAACACCTTCGAGAGCGGTCAGGAGGTCGCGACACTGCGGCTCCTGCATCTGGGTGAGTTCCCCTACCACGACTTCCTGCCCTTTCACGGTCTGCTCTTCGACACCCTCTTCAACGCTCTGGGCTACAAGCTGATCAGCCCCACCTTCTGGGGGACAGTGGCGGGCGGATCACTGCTCATCGTGCCTTTCGGCTGGGTCGCGCTCTACCTCTTCGCGTATCGGGTGGCGGGGGCGAGCTGGGCGGCGCTGCTCACGGCCCTGATGCTCGTCTTCAACAGCACCCTGGTGATCTCCGACACGCGGCTCATGATGTGGCCGCTCGTCCTGCTGCTGCTGGCGGTCGCCCTTGACCGCCGGTCACGGATCGCCTCTTTCTGCACTGGCGCGGCCGTCGTCATCTTTGCGGTGCTGGTGCCCGAGGCCACCTACGCGGTGCCCGCATGCGGCATCGCTCTCCTGGCCCGCGACGCCTACCATGCGGGCTGGCCCCGAGCCCGGGTGCTGCGGGATTTCGGACTCACCCTCTGGGCGGTTGTCGGAGGGGCGGTGGTCCTTGCGGTGCTGTTCGTCGTGCTGGCATCTCAGCACGCGGTGGGCGGCCTCATCGACTTCTACGTGACGCTGGTGCCGGGTCACGGTCTCGAGGGCGCCCTTCCCCTCTCCTTCGCGCCGAGGACCCAGGAGTTCCTCGTCTGGGCCATGGCGCCGGGCGTGGGGATACTCTTCGTCCTCGGCATCCTGGCGGTGAGAGGCCGCCTCCGGCAGTCCGTGCGCACCAACGACTTCCTGATGATCGCCGCCGCTGCCTTCGCGTTCCTCTACTACGGCAGCGAGTTCCTGGGCCGGGCCGACCAGGCCCATGCAGCGGTCGCGTACGGGGGCGCGATCCCGCTGGTGATGCTCTGCGGCTGGGAGCTGGTGGGATGGTTGAACGGATGGGTCCGCGCGCGCCTGCGAGGCAGTGACGCGGCCGTGCTGCGCTGGCCGGTCCTCTACGTTGCGGCAGCGATCGCGGGGATCACCACCACGACCTCACTTCCCACCCTGCTGTCGGATGCCCCAGCGAACTTCCGGACGACCGCCGCGACCGAGCCCTGGCTGCCCAGCCTGGGATACGTGGACGGCGACGGTCAGCAGCAGACCGCCGAAGCGGTCGGCACCTTCCTGGGCACCTTTCTCAAGCCCGGCCAGGAGATCTACGACTTCAGCAACCAGCCCGGCCTCTACTTCTACATCCTCGACTACCGGCCGGCCTCCCGCCACTTCTTCACCGCCACCGACTACGACCTGGCCAGCCAGAACGAGACGATCGCCGACCTGAACAGCAACCGCCCTGAGTTCGTCGTCATGTACGGAAGCGGTGACGGCGCTCTGCCGGCGTGGGACGGCGTCTCCAACGCCGTTCGCGAATACGCGATCTCGCGGTACCTGCTCGACCACTACAGGCCGTTCGCCGACGTCTACGGCCAGATCGTCTATGTCCGAAACGACGCCACTGCCGCTATTCCGCCGTCACTCTGGTCCGCACTCGGGTCTCAGCTCAGCGTGACCGACCTCCCCTTCCAGTATCCCGACTGCGCCTGGGGGTACGTGCCGGAGTTCCTCGATGCGCAGCCTCCCGGCGGCGCGGGCGGGGTGGTGGTCGGGGGTGGGAGCGCCCCTTCGATCGACTGGGCCGTCACCGAGCCGAGCGGGCACGTCTGGGCGGACTACCACTGGATACAGCTGACCGTCGCCTCCCACTCACCCGGCGCCTCCTTCACCATCACCGACCAGGAGGTGGCGGGCGAGAATCACGACATCACCTTCCAGACCCTGCCGGGCGGGCAGGCGTCCTACAGATTCCCGATCGGTGCCTGCCCCCAGTGGCACGGCTACACCCTGCCCATGCTCAGCCTGAGCCTCAGCAGCTCATCGGCGGTGACGGTCACCCAGATCAAGCTGCTTCCATGACCGGGCTACCCATCGATCACACGTGAGCCGCGCCGTGGAAACCGGGGCGATCCCGCCACTCGTCGCACCGAACACCGGTGCGGATGAAGCGAGCGATACCATCTCGACCCACATGCGCTTTCGGCGCCCCGAGCCAGGAGGACGGCGGTGACATCCTCGCTCGACCTGGGAATCGCAAGCCCTCCGGCGGCGCGAGAGGCGGCCATCGGGGCCGAACTGCTCGTACCCGAGGAGGGCGACTGCGCCGACCCCGAGCTGTCGATCGTCATCCCCGCCTGCGACGAGGCGCTCACCGTGGGCGACTTCGTCGACTGGTGCCGTGCCGGGATGGTCGAGGCGGGGGTGCTGGGCGAGGTGCTCATCGTCGACAGCTCGAGCGATGCGACTCCGCAGATCGCCCTTGCCCACGGCGCCCGGGTGTTGCGGGTGCCACGTCGCGGGCTGGGCCAGGCGTACATCGACGCCATCCCGCACATCCGCGGGCGCTACGTGCTGATGGGCGACGCCGACTGCACGTACGACTTCCGCCGGCTCAGCCCCTTCATGAGCGGTTTTCGCGACGGCTACGAGTTCGTGATGGGCTCGCGCTGGAAGGGCAGCATCGAGCCCGGCTCCATGCCCTGGCACCACCGCCACCTGGGCACGCCGGTGACGACCTGGATCCTCAACCTGCTCTATGGCAGTCACTTCTCCGACATCCACTGCGGGATGCGGGGCATCAGCAGGGACGCCCTGGTGCGGATGGGGCTCCAGTCCACCTCCTGGGAGTACGCGTCGGAGATGGTGCTCAAGTCGGTGCACATGCGTCTCCGGACCACCGAGGTCCCGGTGGCGTTCCTGAAGGACCGTGAGGGCCGCGTGAGTCACCATAAGCGGCTGGGCTGGCTCTCTCCGTACCAGGCGGCGTGGATCAACCTGCGGGCCATGTTCATCTACGGAGCCGAGTTCTTCGTGTACCGGCCCGGCATCGTCATGTTTGCGCTCGGGCTCGTGATCACCCTCCCGCTCAGCGTGGGCCCGATCGCGCTCGGACCTCTCCACCTCTCGCTCTACACCATGCTTCTGGGCATGACCCTGGCCCTGGTCGGACTGCAGAGCTTCTTCTTCGGCTGTCTGGCCCAGGTCCTGCACGACTACACGGGCCGGGCCCGGCGGCGCTGGCTGAAGGTTTTCCCGTACTCGCGCACCGTACTGCTCTGCGCCGTCGCCTTCGCGGGCGGGGTCGTCCTGAGCGCGCTGCTGGTGGCCCAGTGGGTCTCTCACGGCCTGGCGCTGCAGGCCGACCGGACCGTGTACGGCGCGGTCATCGGCCTGATGCTGATCATGATGAGCTTCATGACCTTCACCTTCACCCTGCTCCTCCACGCCGCCGCTCTGCGCACGACGTCGCCCCGTGACAGCGATGAATAGAGACCTCCGCAACCGCACCTACGGGCAGGATCAGGGCCTTATGGCGCTGGATCGTTTAGGGGTCTGGCTGTCCGAGCGGCGGATCCGGCGCACTGTGGGGAGCTTCGCGGGGTTGCAAGTGGTCGACATCGGCTGCGGCTACGACGCGACGGTTGCCCGGTCGCAGCTTCCCGCGGTGGCCTCGATGACACTGGTGGACGTCGCCATCAGCCCCGTCCTGCGCAACCACCCCAAGGTGCGGGCCATCGAGGGGAGAATCCCCAAAGCGCTGGAGGAGATCCAGGACGGCTCCCAGGACCTGGTCATCTGCAACTCGGTGCTGGAGCACCTCTGGGAGCCGGCCGAGACCCTCCGCGCGGTCTGGCGCATTCTCGCCCCCGGCGGAGTGGCGCTGGTCAACGTGCCCTCCTGGAGGGGCAAGCGCTTCCTGGAGTTCTCCGCCTTCCGGCTGGGCATGAGCCCCGCCGACGAGATGCAGGACCACAAGGCGTACTACGATCCGCGTGACCTCTGGCCGCTGCTGGTCCGGGCTGGGTTCTCCCCGCGCGACATCCGCTGCGGCCGCCACACGTTTGGTCTGAACACGTTCGCCGCCTGCCGCAAGGCCGCCGACGAGCGCGATGGGCACACCGCACCGCCATCGGAGTACTTCCCCTTCCCCCGACATCCGGGCCTGCTTGCTATAACGTCCGAACTCAGTCTTCGCGGCCGCAGGAAGATGTTCGGCCAGTTCATGGAGGCGACAGAACCTTCTGACCGCACTCGAATTCTCGATGTCGGTGTTACCCCTGACGTCTCTCTTCCGGACGCGAACTACTTTGAGCGCCTCTACCCATACCTCCACCAAGTCACGGCGTCGAGCGTCGAGGACGCGTCCAACTTGGAGGCTGTCTTTCCCGGGCTGAAGTTCGTCAGGACATCCGGCGTGAAGCTGCCATTTGCGGACCAGGAGTTCGACATCGCCTTCTCGGCCGCAGTCCTGGAACATGTCGGCGACGATGATCAGCAGCGGCGATTTGTTGTGGAACTCCTACGGGTTGCCCGATCTGCATACCTGCTCACGCCTAATCGCTGGTTCCCAATCGACTTTCACACCATGCTGCCGTTAATTCATTGGTTGCCTCGGCGATACCACCAGGCGATTCTTCGCAAGGTCGGCCACGAGTTCCTGTCGAGGACAGAGAACCTGAATCTCGTAAGCCGGCGCCAGCTGCGCTCACTCTTCCCGCCGGGCGTTGACGTGAGTCTTTCTCAACACCGAATTCTCGGGTTTCCCTCGAATCTGGTTGCGTACGCGAGGCGGGTCGATTCTAAACCCGAATCCACCGATGAGGAGCAGGGCGACGCGCTGAGGCGAGGGCATTCGGGATCAGCAAGGCCGGACTGCGGGTGAGGTCTGGTGGTGGGGCTGGGTGGCGACTGATCGAGTCAGATGACGCGATGATCGGCATCGGCGGGGCGACCGGAAGCAGGGAACCAGCGATGCGGAGCGCAGCAGCGGTTACGCGGGCGTGGCCGTCGGGATGGTGAGTGAGGCCAGGTTCTCGCGCGCGGCCAGGAAGGCCTCCTGCCACGGCCAGTTGGCGGGGAGGTGCAGATGCAGACGCCGCCCCCTTCGGGCCAGCCTGCCGGGCAAGGCGATGAAGCGAGTGCGGACGGTCTTGGTGGTGAGCAGGGTCTCCCTCAGACCCAGCCGCGTGATCCAGCGGGCGAGGTTGTGGGCGATCACGTTGAACCCCAACCAGGCAGCGTTGGCGGCGAAGCGGCCCGAGGGCATGTGGTTGAGCGCCATGCCGTACTTCACATCTCGGATCGTGTTCTCGATCTCCGCGTGGCGNNGGGGGTGGGCATCACCCGCCGGACGATGAGCCGGACTGCTTGCTTGCGCCTGCGGCTGGTGAAGGGCACGTAGGTGGTCTCGGCCACGTCGGCGCTCCCCTCCAGCCAGTAGGGGATCTCGGTCCAGCCCTGCTCGGGGAGGGCGCCGATGATCTCGTGAAGGCCGCGGTGGAGCCGCACCGTGATCGAGAAGCGGACGTCATCACGGCGGCAGGCATCGACGACGGCGCTCGAGTAGAAGCCGGAGTCAGCCCGCAGGGTGAGCTGGCCGGTGGCGCCTGCCGCCCGGATCCGGGAGATGGTCTCGGTGACGAAGCTCTTGGCGCCGCGACCGCTGTTGGCCGGGCCGCCCCGGAGCCGGTCGTGCAGGATGTCGCCGGTGCCGGCTCCGGCGGGGCTGGCGGCACCGACCGCGAGCAGGGGGTGGTAGCCCCGGACCTTGGTGTAGGTGAACTTCGAGCCGCCCTGCTTCTGGATCCCGTACGTCTCGCAGATGGTGGAGTCGATGTCGAAGGTGAAGGGCGCNNCGAGCGTGCCCCCAGGTGAAGGCGCGGAGGAAGGTGCCGATGGTCGACGGCGCGGCGACCCACTGGCCGATCACCGACGCGGTGGCGCCGGAGCGCAGCAGGTCGACGTCGTCGATGCACTCCGCCCCGGCCAGGAGAGCCGAGATCAGCGTCATCGCCTTGAGATCGGCATGGGCGGCACCGGGGATGCCGTGGCCGAGTTGGAGGCGCTCTCGGATGAGCTTCCGCATCCCGAGCCGAGCCGCCAGCTGCGAGGTCAGGCTCAGGCCGGCGTGGGCGACCAGCTTGCCGTCATCGAAGGCGATGTCGAGGCGGTGAGGCGTGTGAGAGACTTGCACCTGACAGGTGACCCCCTGCTGAGACGTTGGCTGTGAGCAACTCCATCGTCCCAGTTGAATTGGTCGCCTGTCTTTGCGTCCGGACACCTACCTCATCGGTGGATTCGGGCT
>PLOF01000009.1:258-2839 GCA_003142035.1 Candidatus Dormiibacterota bacterium | reverse complement strand
GGCGGCCTGGGGCCGCCTGCGATCGAGCTGGCCCAGCTGGCCCGGGACCTGGATTCGGCATTGTGCGGGCTGCAGGGGACGGAGGACGACTGATGCGGATCAAGGAGATCGCTGCCGGAGGTGTCGTGGTCAACGGGGATCGGGTTCTTCTCCTCGAGAACGCCCGGGGCGAGTGGGTGTTTCCCAAGGGCAAGCTCGAGCGCGGAGAGCACTATTCCCGTGCGGCGACCCGCGAGGTGGGGGAAGAAACGGGACTGCGCGCCCGCGTCGTTTGCGCTCTACCGCAGACGCGCTACGTCTATCAGATGGGGGAGCAGCCGATCGAGAAGACGGTCCACTGGTTCCTGATGGCGCCGGAATCGGGAACTGTCGTCATGCCCGTGGAACGGTTCCGCCAGGCGATATGGCTGGGCCTCGACGATGCAGCTCATCGGCTCACCTGGGAGGAGGATCGCGGGCTCATCGCGGCTGCGCGCGCGTCGTCCGGGAATACCGCGACGTGACTGGGTTCGCGGCCCGCGGCCGGATGCGATCCTCACGCTTCCTCGCCGACCGCCGAGCCGTCGCACACACTCCATGAGCGACCGCGTGGCCGAAGGGCACGAGCTCCGGCGCGAAACCGCCGAGCCCTACTACCGCCGACAGGGGGGTGAGGCCGAGCTCTTTGAAGCGGCCTTTCGTCATCAGCTGCCGATCCTGCTCAAGGGCCCGACTGGCTGCGGCAAGACCCGGTTCGTCCGCCACATGGCCTGGCGGCTGGGCCGGCCCCTGGTCACGGTCGCCTGCCACGAGGATCTGACGGCGACCGACCTGGTGGGCCGGTTCCTGCTCCGGGGCGGTGAGACGGCCTGGTCCGATGGGCCGCTCACTACGGGTGTGCGCGAAGGAGCCCTCGTCTACCTCGACGAGGTGGTGGAGGCGCGGCGAGACATCGTGGTTGTCATCCACCCCCTGGCCGACGACCGCCGCATCCTGCCCATCGAGAAGCTGGGGACGGTGCTCGAGGCACCCCCGGAGTTCATGCTCGTCGCCTCCTTCAATCCCGGCTATCAGAGCGCGCTCAAAGACCTCAAGCAGAGCACCCGTCAGCGCTTCGTGAGCATCGGACTGGGATATCCGGATCCGGACGTCGAAGCCGAGATCATCGAGCACGAGACCGGGATCGACGGCCCCATGGCTGCTCGCCTCGTGAGGCTGGGGATCAGTATCCGGAGGCTGGTGGAGGAGGGGCTCGAGGAGGGGGCGAGCACGCGCGTGCTGATCTACGCCGCCACTCTGATCCAGTCCGGCGTGCCCAGCGTGGACGCCTGCCGGGCCGCTATCGCGGAGCCGCTCACCGACGACCCCGACCTGCAGGCGGCCATCCAGGCCGTGGTGGAGGCGATCCTGAGGTGAGAGCTGCCTCCGAGCCGGAGGCCGTCCTGCGGCGGCTGGAGATCACCCTGCACGCCCTGCTCGGCCGCCGGCAGACGGTGCGTTGGGGGCGGACGCTCGCCGGCGATGGGGAGACGGTGTGCCTGCCGCGCGAGTGGCTGCCCTTTCCGGCCCACCTGGTGAGAGCCCTGCACGCCGCCACGGTGGGGTCGGACCCGCTGGCCGCGTCAGCCGGGAAAAGCCGAGGGGCGTGGGAGGAACTGCTGGCCAGCCTGCAGGCCGAGGCGTGGGTGCGGAGGCACTTCGAGGGGCTCGGCAAGGTGTACGACGCGCTGGGTCCTGTCACGCCCGGCGGCGGGGGGGCGGGACAGCCGGGCGGGAGCGCCTCGGGTGATCGGTTCCTCGACCTGATCCTCGGAGGTGAGATAGCCGCCGGGTCAACACCTCCGGAGCTGGGCGCCGCCTANNCATGGAGGCCCGGTGCCGCTGCCCCCGGTACCACCTCCAAGCGGTCGGCTGTGGTATCAGGCGACATGGAGGTCACTGCGCGAGAGGGACGAGGACCGCGCCGTCGTGGAGGCCCCGGGTGGCACGCCCGCCCGCCGCGGCCTCTTTCAGCTCGCCGCTGCCGATGGCCGGCACTTCCTCGTCTCGGTGCCGGCCCGATCCGAGAGCGAAGCCCCTATCGTGGGCGGCGTCGAGAGCTTGGGGACTGTCTCCACCGGCCCTGCCGGCACCGCGATGTCTGGGCCGATGGAGCCCACGGCCTGGTACGACGAGTGGGACGCCGGGCGGAGCGGCTACCTGTCGCACTGGTGCGCGGTCTTCGAGCAGCCGGTTGCTGACGCTCCCGCCACTCCCCGCTCGTCCCATGCCGCAACACCGGCCTCGGTCAGACGGATTCGACGGGCGTTCGAACGCTACCGCGTCTCCAGCCGTTGGAACCGGCGTGAACCGGACGGCCAGGAGCTGGACCTGGAGGCGGTGGTGGAGGCCCGGGCGGAGGCTGGCGGGCACCGCTTCGCCACGGACCGGGTCTTCATGTCGCGGGTCGTTCCCCAGGCTGATGCCGCAGTCGCCGTGCTCGTCGACCTCAGTGAGTCTGTATTCGGTGTGACCCTCGAGATCGAGAAGACCGCGCTCCTGCTCCTCGGAGCCGCCCTCGAGGCCGTCGGAGACACCTTCGCTTTCTATGGATTTCGCGGTC
>PLOF01000009.1:0-249 GCA_003142035.1 Candidatus Dormiibacterota bacterium | reverse complement strand
CCTGCAATCCTCCGGCTACACCCGGATCGCCCCGGCGCTGCGGCACGTGACGGTCCGTTTGGCTGCCACGGCACGGCGCCACCGGATACTCCTCCTGGTGACCGACGGCATGCCCTTCGACACCGATGGGTATGGTGGTGCCTACGCTGTCGAGGACATGCGGCGGGCCTGGCTGGAGGCGCGGGCCCGCGGGGTCCGGCCGTACTGTCTGGATGTCGATGTGACCGCCAATCAGTACCTTCCCCGCAT
>PLOF01000128.1 GCA_003142035.1 Candidatus Dormiibacterota bacterium | reverse complement strand
CGAACCGCTGGACCATCCGCCGGTCCTGCTCTGGAAGCACTTCCGGATCGACGAACCCCACCAGCTGGCGCGCCGGACGGTGCGGTTCTACCGCGACCACCGGCTGGCGGCGGCCAAGCTGATGCCCGACATTCCCCTGCTCTTCGCGGACGGCGCGCTGTCGTCCTGGTCGCAGGTCGCCCACCTCCGCCGCTTCGGCCCCATCGAGACGGTCGGCCGCGCTCCCGAGTACGTGCGCACCGTGGAGCTGGTGAGGCGGGAGCTGGACACCGACGACGTCCTGCTGGTCACGCTCTTCTCGCCGCTCGCCCTGATCGGCCTCTGGTGCGGCCCGGCGGGGCTGCGCGAGCTGGCGGAGGGAGAGCGCTCCGTCGCCCACGCGGTGCTCTGGGCCCTCGCCGGCGTGGTCAACGGGCTGGCCGCGGCGTGCTGTGCGGCGGGTGCCGATGGCGTCTACTACTCGTGCTGGGGGCAGGATGTGCTCAGCTCGGATCAATACGCCGAGCTCGGTGTCCCCTATGACCTGGCCGGCCTTCGCGGAGCAGNNCGGTGCGGAGTTCCGCCTCCTCCACCTTCACGGCGCGGTGGACGGCGGCCTGGAACGGTACGTCGAATACCCGGTCCAGGCCGTCGGCTGGAGCGAGGTGGAGAGCTCGGTGACCTTGAGCGAGGGGTCCCGGCTCCTGGCCGGCAAGTTCGTCATGGGTGGGATCCGGGAGGATCGCGCCGGCCCCGCGGACGCGGCGGCGAAGGCACACGTCGCGGCCCTCATGGAGGAGTTCGGGACGCGGTTCGTGGTCGCACCCGGGTGCTCTCTCCCCGACGGCACGAGTGACGAGGCCCTGGCCAGCCTCAGGTCTCTCGCCGTCTGACCACGGGTCCCTCCGGCGCCAGGCGGACGAGCGCGGGATAGGTGACGAAGGCGATGGCGAGATGCATGAGCATCAGCACTCCCACGCCGCGGATCGGCTCCCCCTGAGCCAGTATCCAGAGATCGGGCAGCCAGAGCACGAGCGTCACCAGCACGGCCAGCCGCAGGAACAGCCAGCGCGGCTGGGACGCGATCCAGGTCACCACCGGCCAGGCGATGCAGGCGATGGTCACGCCCACGATGGTGAGCTTGGCGTAGTCCGAGAACTGGAAATGCGCGTAGTTCTGCGTCGAGGGGAAGACCCACTTCCCGAGCGCGACCAGGATCGCGTCGCAGATCAGAGAGCCAGCGTTGGCGACGATCAGCGCCGCGAGCCAGCGAATCCCCGACGGGGACGCATGACGCGCCTCGGGATCGACCTTGAAGGCGCGGAGCAGACGCTGGACCGCGCCGGGAAGCGCTTCGAAGGCAGCGACCAGAGAGAGGCCGTCGGGCCCGCGCGACGGTGCATCGGAGGGCGGTGGATCGCTCATGACCAGGGCTGCTCCTGTGGTGTGGTCGTACACGTGGTGCCGGGAGGCCAGCACGACCACGATGGCACACCGCGCCGGTAGCTACGCCGTGCGCCTCTCCGAGAGCGTCCGAAGCTGCGGTGGCTCCACGGCCGCGCCCCCCTCCCGGGCGGTGCGGTCTGCCGAGACGGTCGCGCCCCGGCGAAGGTCGGAGGCCATGGTCGCCTGGCCGCCGGCCGCCACCGCGATCTCCCGGGCCGTGGTTGACACCTGCCGGCTGGCCACGCTCACCTGTTCCATGGCGTCGACCACCTGGGCCGAGGCGCTGCGCTGCTCGCGCGTGGCCAGCTGCACCTGGGAGCTCGCCTCGGCGACCTTCTCCATGAGCTGAAGGCCGCCCTCGAGCTCGGCCACCCCCTTGTCCATCGCCATCACCGTGGCGCTGGTCTCCGCCCTGGTCTCCCGGGTGATCCCGGCGATGTCACCGGCCAGTCCCTTGGTCCGCTCGGCGAGGCGCCGAACCTCGTCGGCGACGACGGAGAACCCGCGCCCCATGTCCCCGGCCCGCGCCGCCTCGATGGCGGCGTTGAGTGCGAGAAGGCTGGACTGATCGGCGATGTCGTTGATGACCGTCAGGATGGAGGTGATCTCCTGGACGCGCTTGGCCAGGGCCAGGGTCCGGTCGCTGCTGGCGCGAATATCCTGCTGGGCATGCTCGAGGCTCTCCCGCGTCTCCATCGCCTGCAATGCCACCTGGTCGACGGTCTCAGCGATCTGGATCGAGGTGCGGGCCAGCTCCTCCATGCTCGCCGACGTCTCGCTCGCCGCCGAGCTCTGCTGCGCCGTGCTGGCCGCCAGCTGGCTGGAGGCCGCCGACAGCCCGGCCGCGGACTCCGCCAGCTGAACGCTCGTTCGCTGCACCCGGGTGACCAGGCCACCGAGGCGTTCGACCATGAGGTTGAAGCTCTCCGCCAGGGTCGCCACCTCGGCCGTACCCGCCCGCGGCACCCGCGCCGAGAGATCACCGCTCGCGATGCGACGCGCGGTCGCCGCCATCTTCCCGATCGGCCGCGTGAGAAGCATCGACACCAGCAGGAGCAGGACGACGAGCACCGCGGCGCCGCCGATCAGTGCCAGGCCGGCGATCTCCTGCTGGGTGCCCACCGAGGCCAGCGCGACGTCGGCGGGCTCGGCGGCGACGATCACCCAGCCGAGGGGGAGGTCACGGGCATAGCCGGAGATGGTGTCCGCTTTCCCCTGCCCGTATCTCACCGTCCCGGGTTGACCGCTGCCTGCGAGAGCCGCCCTCACGGCCGGGGTGTCCACGCTCTCGACGAGGGCGCCCTGCTGGATCATCTGCGCGTCCGATCCGGCGCTCATGGTGGAGCTGAAGATCAGGAGGTGGTCGGGCCCCACCGCCTGGAGCCCGATCGACGACGAGGTGCTGTCGGTCACGCTGAGGAACACCGGCCCGAGCTGCTGGGCCGTGTTGATGACGCCGACCAGGATGCCGTTGAAGCTGAGGTTCCCGGTGGTGACCGGTCGGGCCGCATACCAGTCGAGCTGCCCGACCTGCCTCTGGATCGGGCTGATCACCCCCTGCTGGGCCGCGGTGGCGAGCCAGTCACTTCCCTCGAAAGATGCCCCAGCGACGCTGCCGGCACTCGAGGCGACGATCTGACCCTCGGTGTCCACCAGGTCGATCTGGGTGAAGGCCGAGCTCTCGGCGAAGAAGAGGCGCTGCAGCTCGGCGTCGGCGCCGCTCAGGGTGGTGGGGCTGGCCTCCAGGGCCGCGGCATAGCCCGATAGCTCGGCCTGGACCAGCTGTTCCCAGGCGTCGAGACGGGCGCTGGCCGCGCGCGCCAGGTCCTCCATATGGGAGCTGGTCGCCGTTGAGAGTGCACCGGCGGAGCTGGAGGTGATCACGTACACCACGATGGCCATGACCCCGACCGTGGCGACCAGAGTGGGGGCGAGCAGCCGGATGAAGAAGCGGTGGCTGAGCAGGGTCAGTCGCCGGACGGCGAGACGGGCGACACGCAGCGGCATATGGCTTGGCTCCGGGCTCCGTCATGCGCACGTGGAGCGCGCAGCCATGCCGGAGTCGAGAGATTGAATACCAGGGACGTCAGCAGGTGGGGTGACGTCAATGCCACAGATGGCATGACCCTGTCGCAACCCCGCTGCCCTGATCCGCTGACCGGAGGATCCCGCGTGGGAGACCCATCTCCACCGGTGGGGGCAGACCTCGCCAGGCTGACCGGGCGCTCCCCCGGCAGACCCGTGAAACGGCCGCCCCGATCGCACAGGGCGGCCGCCCCTCACGGAGCTAGACCAGGAAAACCGTCGGATGGTGGCGAAGGAGCTGCCGAGGTGCCTCACGACACCCCCAAGGGCCCCCGCAGGCCACCAGGGGCAGTCTAGGGTCGCCGCGGCAGCCCTGAAATCCCCCACCAGGGTGATTTGTGACCTACAATTTTATCCATTGAACGGTCTAACCAGGGGCTGATCGTGTCCTTGCCTCCCTCCGCTCGCCGGCAGCGCTCCCGGCAGCAACTGCTGGACGTCCTCACCAACCATCCGGAGGGCGTCGCGCGCGGCTACTTAAGTAGTTCCACCGGATTATCGCGAAGCGCTGTCGCAGAGGGAGTCCAGGACCTCCTGGCCGCCGGGCGGGTCGTCGAGCAACGGGGCGACGTGCGCAGTCCGAGGGGCCCCCGCGGACGCCCCTCGACGCTGCTGGTGCCGGCGACACCCCCGGGGGTGGTGGTGGGGGTCGACATCGGTCACACCCACATCGCGGTCGCCGTCGCGCAAACCGACGGTCAGGTCCTCGCCGAACAGCGCGAGGCGCTGGACGTCGATGACCGATCCGGAGCCGCCCTGGACGCCGCGGCGCAGCTTGTCCACAGTCTCGTCACCGATCACGACATGCTGATGACCGACGTCCTCGGCATCGCGGCAGGTATCCCCTGCCCTCTCGACCTGACCACCGGGCGGACCTGCCCACTCGGCGACCACCCCACGTGGGCCGGTCTCAACGCGGGAGAGGAGCTCGCCCGCCGGATCGGCCGGCCGGTGCATGTGAACAACGACGCCGAGATGGGCGCCCACGGCGAACGCCGCTTCGGTGCCGCTCGCGGATGCCGTGACTTCATCTACGTCAAGGCGTCGCACGGTATCGGCGCCGCGCTGGTGCTGAACGGCGAGGTGTACCGGGGCGCAACCGGGGCAGCCGGGGAGATCGGTCACGTCCAGCTGGCCGGCGCCCGCGGCCTGTGCCGTTGCGGCAATCTCGGCTGCCTGGAGACGGTCGTATCCATCACCGAGGTGCACCGGGAGTTCGACGAGCTCCGCCTTCCCGGTCTGGCCTACAGAGCCGGCGGCTCTCTCGCCGCCATCAGTGTCAATCCGGTGGCTGCTCGGATCATCACCGAGGGCGGCCGGGTCCTCGGTCGCGTCCTCGCCGATCTGTGCACCTTCCTCAACCCGGCCGCCATTATCCTCGGCGGTGAGCTGGGGACCAGCGGCCAACCTCTTCTGAGCGGGGTCCA
>PLOF01000098.1 GCA_003142035.1 Candidatus Dormiibacterota bacterium | reverse complement strand
GGCTTTCTCCGGCGAGCCGGCCGACGCCGTCGAGGATCCGTCCGAGGCCGTAGTTGAAGTAGGCGTCGTGGTCGTCATCACCAGCGTCGAACGCGCCGGCCGCCATCGCCCGGTGCAGGGCCGGGAAGAGGGCCGGGTCGGTCAGCGCGGCGAGCACCTCCCCGTAACCGAAGTTCACCGGTGCGCCACCCGAAGCGGCGGCGACGTCGGCGGCGAGGGTGACCTCGCTGCGGACAAAGAAGCTGAGCAGCAGGACGGTGGCCAGCTTCTGCGACTCGGAGAGCGCGGTGCCCCCGAGGCTGCGCAGGGCCGCCTCGAGCCAGGCGACGTTGTTGGGGCCGACGGGGGGCGCGCTGATGGGCACACGCACGGCCCAGAGATTCCTCTGATACGCGGCACGGACCCCGACCGCCCAGCGGCTGAGGCCGGCCCGCCAGTCGCCGTCGAGAGGCTCCAGCAGGGGGGGAGGGCCGACCACGGCGTCGACCATGAGGGTCAGGAGATCGTCCTTCGCCGACACGTAGCGGTAGAGGGACATGGTGGCGACCCCCAGCTCGCCTGCCACCCGGGCCATCGACACGCCCGCGAGACCCTCGGTGAGGGCGACCTTGATGCCGGCGGCCACGATGCGGTCGAGGGTCAGACCGGGCTTCGGCCCACGGCGCTGGTGCTCGCGGAGACCCCAGGCCAGCGCGATGCTGGGCGGAAGGTTGGGCGGGGTGGGGTGCTCGCTCACCTCGCCCGCAGCGCCCGTAGCCGGGGAGCCGGCCATCGAGGCGATCGGCCTCATCAAGTCGTATGGCACGGTGCGTGCGCTTGCTGGTGTCGATCTGCGGGCCATGGCGGGGACGGTACTCGCTTTGCTCGGCCCCAACGGCGCGGAAGGCGGTGCCTCCTCAGATCATCCGGCGGTCCATCGCCCACCGGGTCAGTTCGTAGCGGCTGGAGAGCTGGAGCTTGCGCAGCACCGAGGAGACGTGGGTCTCCACCGTCTTGGCGGAGAGATTGAGCCGCACCCCGATCTCCTTGTAGGTGAAGCCCCGAGCGATGTGGCGGAGCACCTCGCGCTCGCGGGGGGTGAGCTGGTCCAGTTCCGGGTCGATGCTGGTGGGGAGGTCGCCGCGGAAGGCGTCGAGGACGAATCCCGCGAGACGTGGCGAGAAGACGGCGTCGCCGCTGCGCACCCGGCGGATGGCATCGGCCAGCTCGGCGGGGGAGATGGACTTGGTGACGTAGCCTCGCGCTCCCGCGCGGATCACCCCGATGACGTCCTCGGGCGCGTCGGAAACCGAGATCGCGAGGAAGCGGGTCTCTGTCGCACCGCGCCGGATGATGGCTTCGGCCACCGTGGCCCCCCCGCCCCCGGGGAGATGGACGTCGAGGAGGACGACGTCGGGCTTGAGCTTCGCGATTTCGGCGACCGCCTGGTCCACGTCGCCCGCCTCGCCCACGATGTCGAATTCGCCCTCCAGCTCGGCGCGCAGCCCGCTCCGGAAGAGCTGGTGGTCGTCGACCAGGAAGAGCCGGGTGCGGGGGGCGGTGGGGCTCACGATGCGGCCCTCGGGAGCTGGAGCTGAACCTCGGTGCCCTGGCCGGGCTGGCTGGTGACGGTTGCCGATCCTCCGTGACGGCGCATCCGCCCGATCACGGACTGGGCGATGCCGCGGCGGTCGGGGGACACCGCATTGACGTCGAAACCTGCGCCCTCGTCGCGGACGTAGGCCGTGATGCCGTCGTCGTCGGCCTCGACGTAGATCGACACTCGTGGCGAGCCGGAGTGGCGGGCGGCGTTGATGGCCGCCTCCTGGCAGGCGAGCAGCAGGGCACCGACGTTCTCGGTGACCGGGACGTCGCCCACCACCACGGTATCGACGGTCACGTGGTGGAGCTCCTCGACGCGCGAGGTCAGGGCGTCCATTGCCCCGCGCAGGTCCTGCTGCTCCGAGGGGGTGGGTCGGTGGTCGAGCCAGGCTCTGAGCTCTCGCTCCTGGCGCCGGGCCAGCGCGGCGACGTCGGCGGGGTCCTCGCTCCGCTGGATCAGGGCGAGAGTGTGGAGCACGGAGTCGTGGAGATGGGCGGCGATCTCCGCCCGCTCCTCGGAGCGGATGCGCTGCCGCCGCTCGTCTCCGGCGTCGCGGGCGAGGCGGAGGATCCACGGGCCCAGGATCAGGCCCAGCCCCACCGCGGTGACCAGCACGGCGAGCACTGCCGTGCGGGCGGAGGCCAGGGTGCCGTTGACGACCAGGAAGAGGGTCATTCCGGCGGCGATCAGCAGGCCGCCCCCGGCCACCCGGAGCGGTGAGATCCTGCCCCCGAAGACGCTCGCCACCGGGTTGCCGGGCAGGCGCTCGCTGATGCGAGCCCAGCGCTTCCGGTCGCCCTCGTCGCTGCGCGCCCAGATCAGGGCCGATCCCGCCGCCGCCAGGGCGACCGGCCAGGCGAAGGCCGCGCCGAACGTGAGGCCCGTGGAGCGGCCCACCAGCATGCAGCCGGCCACGATGCAGGCCACGGCGGCGATCTGACGGGTCCGAGGGCGTTCCCGGATCGCCGGGTTCAGGGTGATGGTGTCCGGCTCGGCGCTGAGAACCCAGAGGACGAGGTAGAGGACGATGCCGGTGCCGCCGGCGACGGTGAGCACCGCGAAGCTGAGCCGTACCAGCAGTGGTTCGATGCCGAGCGCCTCGGCGAGCCCGGCAGCCGTGCCCGTGAGCACCCGGTCGTCGCGGCTGCGGACGACGAGGCGGTAGCGTCGCGGCCCCGGCGGACTGGCCCCGTCGGGGGTTCCGGTCTCATCCCGTGGATGGTGCGTGGCGGAGGTTGCGCTCACCGGGTCAAGCCTGACACGCGACGAGGGGCGGGGATATCGGGCGGTGCCCTGAGAGACCCCGCTACCGCTCGGGGATTTTCCAGGGACTCGCCGGATGGCGCTTCATGCCGCGGCGGTCCACGCTGCGATGGCGACCGAGAGAACTCGGCAGCGGCAGCACGACCGCCGGTCCCAGCTGTGCAAGGATCGCCGGATCCAGGAGATTGACCATGGAGCAGACACCGGGCCCGCAGGACCCCGACCCCTCCGGTGCGCCACCGCCAGGAGGGGCGCCGCCCCTTTGGGGAGCCGTGCCCCCCTCCGCCAGCTCGGTGCCGCCGCCACCCATCCGCCGCCTCTACCGCCTGCGCAACGACCGGGTGGTCGCCGGCGTCGCCTCCGGACTGGCTGCCCATCTGGAGCTGGACCCCATCTGGGTCCGGCTGGCCTTCGTGGTCCTCGCCTTCATCGGCGGATTGGGGTTCCTCCTCTACATCGTCGCCTGGGTGGTGATGCCCGCTGCCGACGGTCCCCCGATCGGGGCGATGGCGGGCCCGTCAGCCCGCCGTCTCTACCGCCTCCGCAATGACCGGTGGGTGGCCGGGGTCGCCTCCGGTCTGGGCGCATACCTGGAGGTGGATGTCACCTTGGTCCGGCTCGCGTTCTTCATCCTCGCCCTCTGCGGCGGCCTCGGGGTTGTCCTCTACATCGTCGCCTGGGTTCTGATGCCGGCCATCGACGGTGTCCCGCCGTCGGGGTGGCGGCCGGGGTCCGCAGGACGTGGAGCCGGAGCCGATCTCCGCATCATCGCCGGCGCCTTCTTCCTGATCGTCGCCGTGCTCGTCCTGGCCAGCAACTTCGATTTCCACTACTCCGGGCTGATCTGGGGGGCGGCGCTGATCTGCATCGGCCTGCTCTTCCTGGTCGGGGACGCCTGGCCCTCCCGATTGCCGGCGGGAGCCGCCCCGGCTCCGCCCGGCCCCGTGGATCCGGCCGGGCACGCGTCTGTCGGGAGCGCGCTCGGAGAGGCGCCCTCTGCATCTTCCGCACCGGCGTCCGCACCGCAGGCGTACAGCTCCTCCTACGCGCCCGACACCTCGTACACGCCCCAACCGGCCTACGCCACACCCGCCTACGGGGTGCAGGCACCGTGGTCCGGGAGCGCCAACCGATCCGCTGGCCTCCGCCTCGGGACCATCGGTCTGGCCGCGGTGATCCTGGCCGTCGGTGTCGCCCTGCTCCTGCAGAGCGTCGGCGTGGTTCACCTCACCGCCGAGAGCGGCTTCGGCACCGTCCTCTTGGTGCTCGGTCTCACGCTGATCGTTGGAGCGCGCTTCGGGGGCTCAGGCGGGCTCGTTGCTCTCGGGATCTGCCTGCTGCCGTTCGCCGCGGCGGCAGTGCTCGTCCCCGAATCACTCGCCGGAGGCGTCGGCAACATCAGCTACTCGCCGCCGGCCCTCTCCGCGGTCCAGCCCACCTACCACCTGGCCGCGGGTCAGCTGTATGTCGATCTGAGCGGGGTCAATCTCGGCAGCGGGAACGTTGCCGTCACCTCCAGCGTCGCCTTCGGCCACCTCGTCGTGGTGGTCCCGGCGGATACCAGCGTCGACCTGACCGGTAAGGTGGGAGCTGGGGAGGACGATCTGCTCGGGCGGATCGACTCCGGGGTGCAGCTCTCCACAAAGTTCGACGTGGCCGCCGGTCCGACGTCGGGGGGCACTCTGACGCTGAACGTGAGCGTGGGCTGCGGCCAGCTCACCGTCCTGACCGGAGGACAGTCATGAAACCCCATCGCACCAGCTGGTCGTCCTTCGTCTGGGGTGTGATCTTCGCCGCCGCCGGCGTCCTCCTCATCACCAACGGGGTGAGCTTGGTCACGCGGCTCGACTGGATTGGTCCAATCCTCCTGATCCTGGTGGCGCTCTGCCTCTTCGCCTCAGCTGTGGGCAGCCGGCCGCGTCCCGTGCAGACCCCTCCCGCCACGGTCCCGGCCGCCCCCTGGGGGAGCATCCCGGAAAGTCCCGGCGGGGGCTCCTCCGCTGGCGGAGCCGAGACGCCCGGCGGGGAGCCGCCAGCCTGATCCACTTTCGGGCGCCGGAGCCTGCTACGATCCGGCTCGATGTTCGCGATCACGCCGCGGTTCTACTTTTACTTTGAGTACGCCACATCGGCCCCTGGGCCGGTGCGGGTGCTGCTGAGCAAGTAGTCCTGCGCCGAGATCCCGGGAGGCCGAGAGGCCGACCCGGATCTCGCGAACCGGGCCCGGTCCTCACACGACACTGGAGGCACCGATGCTCACGGATCTGCTCAAACCCATAACCTCGTCACCGGCGCGGCGTCGCGTCACCGTGGCGGGCGTCGTCTTCGGTGGTCCAGCCGTCCCGGTCATCGCCGGACCCTGCGCGGTCGAGCCGGGGTACGTCGGCCACGCGCTGGCCATGCAGCAGGCCGGGGCCTCGATGCTGCGGGCCAGCATCTTCAAGCCGCGCACCCGTCCGGACGCCTTCCAGGGGATGGGCGAGGAGGGTCTGGTTCTCGTCGAGAAGGCCCGCGCCCTGACTGGCAAGCCGGTGCTCGTCGAGCCGCTGTCGGCGGAGCACGTGGAGATGCTGACCGGCCGCGTCGACGCCTTCATGATCGGCGCGCGCTCGATGCAGAACACGCCCCTGCTGCGTGCCGCGGGCCGCTCCGGCCTCCCGGTCGTGCTCAAGCGGGGCATGGCCGCCACCTACGACGAATGGCTTGCCGCCGCCGAGTACGTGCTGGCCGAGGGCAACCCTCAGGTCATCCTCTGCGAACGGGGCATCCGCACCTTCGAGACGGCCACCCGCAACACCCTCGACGTCTCCGCCGTCCCGGTGCTGCGCGAGCGCACGCCGCTGCCGGTGATCGTCGACCCGAGTCATGCCGCCGGCCGGGCTGACTGGGTCCCCGCGTTGGCGCTGGCAGCCGTGGCCGCCGGGGCTGACGGGCTCCTGATCGAATCCCACCCCGTCCCCGCGGAGTCCTGGAGCGACGCCGCCCAGGCCATCACGCCGGAGACCCTCGAGGCGATCATCGCCGGTGCCGCGGTGCTGGCACCGATGCTGCGTGGTCATCAGGCGGCTGAGCTCGCCGAGCACCGCCAGATCATCGATTCGCTGGACCTGGCCCTGGGCGCCGTGCTCCAGAGCCGCGCCGGAGCCGTCGACGCCGTGCAGCGGGACAAGCGCCGCAGTGGTCTGACCGTGCGCGACCACAGCCGCGAGCAGGAAGTCATCGCCCATGTCGCCAGCCGGGTGCCGCGTCTCTCCGCAGAGGCGGTGGGACGGGTGATGACCGCGATCATCGACGGCTGCGTGGAGGCCAGCGAGCGCTCCGCGGCGACGGGCGGGGCGTCGGGTATCGTCTCCGGCTGATGGGAGAGATGCCAGACATCGACGTCAAGGGCCTGGTCAAACGCTATGGCGACGTGGTCGCGGTGGACGGACTGACCTTCGCCGTCCAGAAGGGTGAGGTCTTCGGGATGCTCGGGCCCAACGGCGCGGGCAAGACCACGACCCTGGAGATCATCGAGGGCCTCCGGACACCCGATGCCGGCACGGTCCAGGTCCTCGGCACCGACGTCATCGCCCACCCCAGCACGGTCAAGGAGCGGATCGGGGTCCAGCTCCAGGCCACCGCCCTGCCCCCCTTCACCAAGGTCCGCGAGGCGGTGCAGCTCTTTGCCGCGCTCTACCAGCGGTCGCGGCCGGTGGAAGAGGTCATCGAGGAGTTCAACCTCGGAGAGAAGGCCGACGCCTACACCGACAAGCTGAGCGGGGGCCAGATGCAGCGGCTGAGCATCGCTCTGGCATTGATCAACGACCCTGACCTGGTCTTTCTCGACGAACCGACCACCGGGCTCGACCCCCAGGCGCGGCTCAACATCTGGACCGTCATCGAGGGGATCCGCAAGCGCGGCAAGACCGTGGTGCTCACCACCCACTACATGGAGGAGGCGGAGCGCCTCTGTGACCGCGTCGCGGTGATCGAGCGGGGACGGATCGTCGCGCTCGACACCCCGCGCCGGCTGATATCCCAGTACGCTCCCGGGACCACTGTCGAGTTTGCCAACGTTCCCGGTCTCGACGTCGAGAGCCTGCGCAAGGTGCCCGGTGTGGAGCGTGTGGTGGCGGACGGGCGGGTGAGCATCACCACGCGGAAGCCCGAGACCGTGCTCCACGCCCTGCTCGACCCCAGCGCCCCGTGGGTTCCCGCGGAGGGTGCCGACGGTGACGCCGGCGGGGAGGGGGAGGGGGCGATCCGCGACCTGATGGTCCGCCATGGCACTCTCGAGGATGTCTTCCTCAGCCTGACCGGACGGAGCCTCCGGGAATGAACGGCTTCCGCTCCTTCCGTGCGCTGGCGGTCAACGAGGTGCGCGCCTCGGTGCGCAATCGCACCGCGCTGATCTTCACCCTCGGTCTGGCCGTGCTGTTCATGATCATCTTCGGCCTGCTCTTCGGTGGCAGCGGGGTCTCGGTGACCTTTGACGCGGTCAACAACGACAACACCGCGGCCTCGACCGGTTACCTGAAGGCGCTGCGGAGCGTGAGCGGCGTCAGTGTCGATGTGAAGTCGCACACCGCCTCCTTCGCCGACCTGAAGAGCGACTCGGTCATCGCCGTCCTCGTGATCCCGAGGGGCTTCGGGGCGGCGATCGAGGGCCAGGGCCCATCCCAGAAGGTGGCGATCTACCAGGCCGGCGGCGGGTCCTCGTCGACCGCCATCGCCGACGACGTGGTGGCGCAGGTGACGGCCGGCTTCGCCGGTGGCGGCCACGCCAGCGTCACCCTGGGCACACCGCGGTCCGCCGAGGTCAACCAGGTGACCGAGATGGACTACATGCTGCCGTCGATGATCGCGTACATCATCCTTTTCTCCGGCGTCAACTACGTCGCGATCGGGCTCGTCGAGAAGCGCGTCACCCAGGTCCTCCGTCGTTTCCGTGCCACCCCCGTCCGCTCCAGCACCATCCTCGCGGCGCAGGTGGTGGGAGGCGGGTTGACCGTGCTGCTCCAGATCCTGGTGCTGGTGGCGCTGGGCGTCTGGGTCTTCGGGGCCAAGAACTACGGCAGCTGGCTGCTCCTCATCCCACCGATCGTGCTCGGCACCGCATCCTTCGTCGGCATCGGCTTCCTGATCACGAGCGTCTCCCGCACCAGTGAGGCGGCGCGCGCGCTGGCGGCCATGATCACCTTCCCCCTCATGTTCCTGAGCGGGCTGTTCTTCCCGATCAGCTCACTGCCCACCGTGGTGCAGGACATCGCCCGTGTCCTCCCGCTCGCCTGGGCCAGCGATGCGCTCCACCAGGTCATGAACGACGGAGCAGGGTTCAGCGCCATCACGACCGACTGCCTGGTGATGGCGGC
>PLOF01000083.1 GCA_003142035.1 Candidatus Dormiibacterota bacterium | reverse complement strand
GAGCACGCCCCGCGGTAGGGCAATCCCCCCGCCCCTCCGTTCAGGCGGCGGGCTGACAGCGGCGTCCCGTGCCCTCGGCTCCGGCCGCCCTTCCAGTTCGGATGGAACGGGCTTTCACCAATGTCTCCACCCTCCTCGACGCGGCCCACGACGCTCTGGACGCCCTCATCTCTGCCGCGCCGGGTCCATCGGAATGGTGACGCCGATGACCAGGGGGTGCTGACGGACGATTGAGCCGGCCCGCACTCAGCGCTTCCAAGGCGCATCCGGGTTGGGCCACATGCCTCTCCCGGACGGCTGGCATGAGGCTGCGCTCGCTACGAAACCTCTGCCCCGACCGTGTCCAGGAGAGCCGAGAGTGCCTCGACGACGCCGGTCCAAGCCTGCCCGCCATCCGGCGCCGCGGCGCTGGCGTCCCGGAAGGCGGTGAGATCCGCACAGAGAGCGTCCCGCCACTCGCTGGCGGACGCGGACCGCTGGGCTGCGAGCCGGGTGGTGGCGAGCACCGACGGATGCACGTCGACGTCCCACCAGTCGGGTCCGACCCGGCGCCAGACGAAGGGCAGTGTGATCCGAGCCGGCCGGCCGACCACCGTACGCCCCGGATGGGCGGGACGCGAGGGCGACGCAGCTGCTGCAGATACCGCACCGGCGGCTCGGACGGCCGCGATCGCCTCGTCGATCGGCACCCCCGCACGGCGCTGCTCGTTCACCCGGCTGATGAACTCGACCTTGGCGTCCCGGCTCGGGAGATCAGCGATCGCGACCAGGGTGGCCGCGCGATCCTTGGGATCCTGGGCCCTAAGCCCGACGGCGATCGCCACCGGCTCCCCCCGCGTGCGCAGCTCCCGCCGGGTTTCCATGTCGAGGCTGAGCACCGCGTTCATCTGGCGGACCCATCCCAGGCTCTTCTTGACCTTCTCGGCGATCTCGTCATCGCTCGCGAGACTGAAGGCTTCCCGGATGCGCTGCATGCCCACCGCTGCGTCGACGGGGCTCAGCGCGTCGCGATGCAGGCTGGTCGAGTAGGCCTCGAGGAAGGCCTGATCCGGATCGGCCCCCTCCACCATGCAGGGGAACTCGACGACGCCGACCCGCTGGCCGGCCCGGAAGCGGCGTTCGCCGTCCGTGATCATGTGCATGCCGTTCGCCCCATCCGCGGGTCGGACCCGCAGCGGGACGAGCACGCCGTCGGCGGCGATGCTCCGTCCAAGCTCCTCCAGGGTGGCCTCGTCGAACTCGGTGCGCGGCTGGTGGGGATCGGGGATGAGGTACTGGGTCTCGATCCAGAGGAGGTCGGCCCGTCTCTCCAGGTGGAGGTCGCGGGGGGGTGCGGCGCGAAGCGCCAGGGCCTGACGGGCTGCTCTGCTCATGCGACTCCCACCATTGCTGGAGCGATCTGGAGGACGTGCCGCGCCAGTGCGGCGTAGGCGTCGACCGCCTGTGTCAGCGTGTGATCGCGCCGGTTCCCGTACCGATCGCGGTACTCACGGAGGGTCATGTGGAGGGCGCTCGCCTCGATGACCCGGGGGCTGAAGGGGACGATATCCGGGGCGAGCACCGCCCCGAACTGGTTGCGAATGAGCCCGAGGCCATCGGCCTCGATCCCCGCGTTCGGGCTGCGCCGGGTGACGCTGATGGCCACCCGCCGAGGGCTGCGGAGCGAGGGGAGGCGCAGGTCCTGGCGCATCAGGTCCGCCTCCTCGAGCATGTTGATGAGGTGGTCGGCGTCGAGCTTGGCCGGGGTGGTGGGGACCACCAGCACGTCGATGATCGTCATCACGTTGAGCTGGACCATCTCGGAGTGGCCGACGTCGATCACGATGTGGCGGTAATCGGAGGTCAGATCCCGGAACGCCTCCTCGAGGACGTACTCGCGCCGGGTGCGCTGAGCGAGCTCCCGGTCCGCCCTCTTCATCTGGGGGTGCGTGCCGATGAGATCGATGCCCGGCGCGACCGAGCGGATGTAGCCCCGCGCCGAGGGTGTCGGAACCTGGCGGAGGATGGCATCCATGCCGATGTTGGGCTCCGACGGCACGCCGCAGAGCTCGGTGAGGTCCGCCTGCTTGTCCGCGTCGACGAGCAGCACCGGGGGGTCGAGGAGGGCCAGCTCGGCTCCCATGTTGTGGGCGGCGGTGGTCTTGCAGACCCCGCCCTTGTCCGCCATGAGGCCGATGATCATGAGCCGACGTTTTCCAGGAGGTCGGCCAGATCAGAGGTGTCGACCTTAGAGACGGCGGCTTGAATGAGGTCACTGTAGGTCGGCTTGCGAAAGCCGGCGGCGAGGGCCCGCGCCTGCAGATCAACCAGGCGCGCCACCGTCTCCCGGGGGACGTAGAGACGCAGCTGATGGCCTGCCGGAGCCGAGGGGGACGTGGACAAGACGGTGCTCTCCAGAAACGGCGGTCCGTTGCTTTGGACGGAATCATACCGGGGAAGGACCGAGTGCGTCAAGGCATGACGCACACACGCCTTCCCGAGGACTCGGTGATGCTTGCCTCAGAAAACTACCCGGTAGCTCCCGGAGGCATCAATGCGTGATGTGAGATATGCCTCACGAAACTACCCGGTAGCGCGCCGCCCCCTCCCTGCCCAGCGGGGTCCCCTTCGAAGACCCTCCTGGCACCACTGCGCATTCAGCACGGCGACAGTCGGCCCCCCAGTCCGGGCGCAGAGCGCCTCTCAAACATCTGACGACGGCCGCCGCCGGAGACGCCAAGGAGGCTCGCGTCGCTCGCCGCCCGCTGCCCGCTCCAGCCGCACTACATGTGGACCGCCACCCAGCTCGACCCACAACATCTTGACACCGGACCTGCCATCTGCCAGGATACGGCCGACTTCCGACTTCCAGCTTACGTTTCACAACACGGGAGGCACGCCATGGGGGCGAGTGCACCGGCGAGCATGGGCCTGCTCCGCGCAACGCAGATCGCGCAGGAGATCGGGACACTCCCCTCGACCGTCAAGCACTACCGGAATCTGGGCTTGCTCTCCCCCGTGGGAGCCACCCCCGGCGGGTACCACCTCTTCGATGTCCACGCACTGGACCGAGCCCGAGAGATCCGGCGCCTCCAACGAGAGGAGCGACTCACCCTCGAGGAGATCGCTAGCCGTCTCTCGGCGGACGAGCGGTGACGGAGGCGCTGCAGCCGGTCAGCCCTGATCTCCTGGAGAGGAGCCGNNTGGCACCTGGTGTCCCGGACGCTGCAGCCCGGCGACCTGGTGAATCCCTCCGGGCCGCTCGTCCACGTGGCGGGCCCCTCGCTCACCATCGGCGACCAGCGGGCCTTCGCAGAGCTGTTCACCTCCTGGGCGCGACGTGGCTTTCCGGCCGATCACCGCGTCTCGTACACCATCGCGGAGCTGGCCGCCGCTCTGGGGCTGCAGGGGCGGGGGGGCCAGCAGTACGCGCTGGTCCGTGCCTCGCTGCGCCGGCTCACCAGCGCGGTGTTCGCCGACGTCCAGGCCGACGGCCTCTACGAGAAGGAGGCCGGAGCGGCGCTCCTCGCCGACTACGAAGCGCGCAGCCGCCCGGGCGCCCGGTGCACGGCGCGGATCAACGAGCGCACGGCCCGCACGCTGCTGCGGTACCCGATGACCTACCTGGACGCACCCACCTGGGACGACATCATGGCCCGCGACCTCCTCGCCGCCCGTCTCTGGGTGTGGCTCGAGGGCGAGCGGATCCGCGACGAATGGCGCTGGAGCCTTTTCCCGGACGGTCGGGAGCCCGTCGTAATGGGGTTGCAGCCCCAGGGCCGGCGGACCACCCCCATCGCCCATCTGCTCACCATCGACAGCTGGTCACGCCGCCGAAAGATCGTCGAGCGCGTCCGGGCAGCCTGCACCGTGGTCAGCGCGGTCGACCACCGCTACGACCTCACCGTCGAGGCGGCGATCTCTGATCGGGGCAACTACGTCCTGCACTGCCGGCGCTCCTCGCCAGCGGCCGCGGCAGCGTCTGATAGCCAGATCGCACCCGAGGTCGGCGCGGCGTGGCACGCGACGTCTCCCCGTCGGCGCCCGTCGGCCAAGCAGGTGGAGATCCTCCGCGGGCTCGTCGCCGAATGGGGGGTCACGCCGGTCGTGGACGCACTCTCCGCTGCCGCCGGCGCCGCCGATCCTTTTGCCGAACTCCTTGGCAGGGTGGCCGTCTGGCGCGAGCGCCGGGAAAGCGCCTGGGAGGCGAGCAAGGCCGACGAGAACAGCACCGCGCCCGACGTGCTCCAGAAGATCCGGGAAGGCGTCGCGCGTCGTGCCGCC
>PLOF01000036.1 GCA_003142035.1 Candidatus Dormiibacterota bacterium | reverse complement strand
TATCGGGGCGGCCTGGTTTCCCGCGGCAGGCCCGACAAAGGACGTTCTTGTCGCCGCCGCGGACGAGGAACTCTATCGAGCCAAGGCCAAGGCCAAGGCCAAGCCCAGCGGACTGCTCGACGCCGATTGACGGTCCCTCGGGCGAATCAGTAGGCGGCCCGAGCGGCCAGCGTCTGCTGCTCGGCGGCCTGGTCGAGCAGCGCCTCGAGCGCCGGTGTCGTTCTCACGGTTTCGCACGCCCGCCATCGTGAGCACACCGACGTGTGCGTCCTGATATGCGGAAGAGCATTCCTGTGAAACGAGGAACGAGACCCCGAAGCGGGTCTTGCTCGGGTTCACCATCTGAATGTTCTTCACCAGAGGTGGAGAATGGTGAAGAGCCGAAGGCGACCTACATGACTTCCACGATTTCGCAGACCTCGATCGAGGCGCCGCCGCCCAGCACCGGGCAGCCCTTTGCCAGCGCCACGGCTGCGTCCAAGCTGTCTGCCGAGATGACGCTGTAGCCCGACGCTCCGTTGGCGGCACCGCTGCTGACGGAGCCGTTGGCGGCGATCGTCTTGGACGCGCCGGTCGGGTTGCCGCCGTCGACGAGCGACTTGCCCAGCTTCCCGAACCAGCCCTCCCAGGCCTTCATGACCTGGGCCTGAGCGGCCTCGCCTTCTGGCATGCTGCCGCCGTGGTAGAGGAGCAGGAACTTCTTCATCTTGGTCTCCTAGAAGGGACGATCTGGGTGCGACCACGTTAGGCGCAGCCGCGAGTCCCGAGGCGCAACCGCTGGGACCGTCCTGCCAGGTGATTGCTCCACCGCTGTAGACGCGACGGGCGCATTTGCCACCGGCCTCCCGAGGCCAAGAACATGCCGCCGCGGAGGAATGCCTCACCGTTATTTGGTGTTGAGGTCTGTCCTAGGCCGTCGCGAGGCCAGGTTATAGATCTCGGCGCGTAATGCCCGTCCCCTAGGTGACCCCGTGAGTCGGGTCGGGTATTGTTGGAACCATGGGCATTCAGAGACCTCGCCGAGCAGCATTGTGGGCCGCCGCGCTGGTGGGCTCGCTCGCGGCCGGGGTCGCGATTGCTACTTCCGAGCTCATCGCGGGGCTGATCCCGGGCGCGCCATCGCTGGTCATCGCGATGGGTTCTCAGGCGATTGCCCTCCAGCCGCCGGGTGCCAAGGACGTGATGACCAGCCTCTTCGGGACTAACGACAAGGCTGCCCTCAACGTCTTGGTAATAGCCGCCGTGATCGTCATCGCGGCCGGGGCCGGGGTCGTTGCCGCTCGCCGGTTCCGGGTCGGCGCCTTTCTCTTCGTCCTCTTTGGGGTCGTGGCCGCTTTGGCCGCCGCCGCGCAGCCGCTCGTCGCTCCCGTACCTGCCATCGCGACTGCCGCCGTTGCGACCGGAGCAGGGCTGGTCAGCCTACACTTCCTGCTCGGTCTGGCCCCCGGGGCACTCTCGCCGGTGGCTCCCGCTGGGTCGGTCGAAGCTCTCCCTGCCGAGCCCGAGTGGAGTCCGGAGTGGGAGAGCCCGGAGTGGACGCGACGCCGCTTCCTGATCGCAAGCGCCGCCACGCTCGGCGGGGTCGTCGTCGCCGGCAGTCTGGGCCGCCTGCTCCTGGACGCTCAGCACCCCGAGGGCGTCGTGAGCACCTCGAAGCTGCCAGCGGCTCTGATGCCCGTCGCGGCCATAGCCGCCGACGAGGTGCTGCACGGGCCGGGGCTTACCCCGCTGGTGATCTCCAACGATCAGTTCTATCGGATCGACACGGCCCTGGAAGTCCCCCAGGTGGATATCTCTTCCTGGACCCTCCAGGTCAAGGGCATGGTCGACCACCCGCTGACCTTCACGTACGACGATCTATTGGCCATGCCGCTGTACGAGCAGTACGTGACGATCGCCTGTGTGAGCAATCCGGTCGGGGGCGATCTGGTCGGCAACACGCTCTGGACCGGTGTCCGGCTCAAGGAAGTCCTGTCCAAAGCCGGGATCGGGCAGGGCGCGACCCAGATCGTGGGCCGCTCCGTCGACGGCTTCACCGTCGGCTTCCCGACCTCGTGGGCCACCGCCCCGGAGCGCGAGCCGCTCATCGCGGTCGGGATGAACCGCCTGCCCCTGCCGGCCAATCACGGCTTCCCGGCGCGGCTGATCGTGCCAGGGCTGTACGGTTATGTGTCGGCCACAAAGTGGCTCGCCTCCATTGAGCTGACCACCCGCGAGGCGGTCGATGGCTACTGGGTGCCCCTCGGCTGGGCCAAGGACGGGCCCATCCTGACCCAGTCGCGGATCGATTTCCCCGCCAGCGGACAGCAGATCTCGCCCGGCCCAATCCAGATCGACGGCGTGGCCTGGGCGCCCGACCGGGGCGTGGAGGCAGTCGAAGTCAGCCTCGACGACGGGGCCTGGCAGAGCGCCACCATCGGGCGCCCCATCTCCAAGGCGACCTGGGTCCAGTGGCTGCTGCCGTGGACCGCTACGACGGGCCGGCACAGCATCGAGGTCCGCGCCACCGATGACACCGGCGTTGTCCAGACCAGCCAGGTTACAGACCCCGCACCCGATGGCGCCCACGGCCACCATCGCATCTTCGTCAACGTGAGCTGAACGTCCGGAGCGACCCTCGGGCGGCCCTCGATCGTTTGCGCCGCACGTTCCTTCACTCGCGATCGGGCGGGCTTTCCCTACCCGCGTGCCACCCCGCCGACGCTAGCTTGTTGGTGAGCAGTTGGCCCCCTGCGCCAGCCGGAGTCAAACTCACGGGGAGTCATCTCGCTGGCCACTTCATCATGCACCGTAGGACCGGCCGAGCTTCCGGCCGGGGACAGTCAGTTCGGGGAGGCCGACATGGCCGGGCATCTTCTGGTGGCCCAACTGCGCTTCGCCCGCAGCGAGTTTGCCCGCGGGCTGGAAGGCGTTACGGCTGTGGACGGCATCGTCCGCCTGCCACCTCTGAACTGCCTCAGCTGGATGGTCGGTCACCTGGCCCAACCAGGAGAACCGCTTTTGGGTGCGGCTGGCCCAGCACAAGGACATAGCACCGGGCCTGAACGACTTGGTCGGCTACGGTAGGCCCGCCAGCACTCCGTCATTGGATGAGATGTGGTCGGTGTGGCACAAGGTGACCGCGGCGGCGGACGACTATCTCGACACCCTCACGCCCGAGATCATGGCCACCCATTTGCTGGGTGGACGCGGGCCAATGGACGAGAACGTCGGCACCACC
>PLOF01000062.1 GCA_003142035.1 Candidatus Dormiibacterota bacterium | reverse complement strand
GTAGCGAGGTGGGAGAGCCGCAGCCTTTCCCGCCGAACGTAGGAGCCCCTGGTACGCGGTGCGAACACCAGGACCACCGCAGTCCCATCAGCGGTCATGGCGCGATTGCTACACTGCCTTGTCGCCCATGTCCTCCCACGCTGCGCTCCAATCGCTCTCCCCCGCATGACCCGTGTCTGCAAGCGCTGACACTCAGCTGGCCGGGGCCGCCGCCAGGCCGGCGACTTGGCTCGACACCCTCCGCCACTACCGGCACCTGACGCTGGAGCTGGCCATCAGCCAGTTCAAGCTTCGTTACACGCAGTCGGTGCTGGGCTACTTCTGGTCGCTGCTCAAGCCGGCGATGGTCTTCGCGATCACGTACTTCATCTTCGTCGACCTCTTCGACATCAAGGACGGCACCGACTTCTACGGCATCCAGCTCCTGCTCGGGATCGTCGTCTGGACCTTCTTCGCCGAGTGCACCGCATCGTCGATGCAGGCGATCGCGAGCAACGCGGCGCTGATTCGCAAGACCTACTTCCCGCGATCCATCCTGGTGATCGCGGCGTCGATGTCGTCTCTGTTCACCTTCCTCATCAACCTGGTGATCGTGTTCGCGATTGCAGTGGTGCTGCGGCAGATCGACGTCGGGTTCCGGATCCTCTTCGTCCTTCCCCTGCTCCTCGAGCTGTACCTCCTAGCGCTCGGCGTCTCCCTCTTCCTCTCCGCGCTCTTCGTCCAGTTCCACGACGTCGGACATCTCTGGGACGTGCTGATGCAGCTCCTCTTCTACGGGTCCGGCGTGATGTTCAGCCTCACCTACGTGCTCCAGCGGCTCCATCTCGCATGGGCGGTCGGGCAGACCAAGTATGTCCCGCCCCACTATCTCTGGATCGTGCAACTCATGGCATGCAATCCCATCATGCAGACGATCGAGGACCTGCGCCACGCTCTGCTGACACCGCAAGCCCCGTGGACCGAGCTGGTGGTCACCGGCCACCTGGCCGCCGTCCGCCAGACCGCGCCCCTGGACGTCCCGTGGCTTCTGCCGGTGCCGTTTCTGGCCGTCGCCCTGATCGTGACCATCGGGGCGCTCACCTTCCGAGCTCGAGCCCGCGGCTTCGCCGAGAACCTGTGAGCATCACTGACCGCGACATCGCCGTCCGGGTGGAGGACCTCTCCAAGCGCTTCCGCATCCCGCTGGATCACAGTTCGACGCTGAAGCATCGGATGACCCACTGGCGGAGCGCCTCACGGTACCGGACCCTGGATGCACTGCTCGACATCAGCTTCGAGGTCCCGGCGGGCGAGTTCATCGGCATCATCGGGCACAACGGCTCAGGCAAGAGCACCCTGCTCAAGATCCTCGCGCGCATCTACCGGCCCGACGCGGGCAGGGTGACGATCGAGGGGAAGGTGTCGCCCTTCCTCGAACTCGGCGTCGGCTTCAATCCCGAGCTGACGGCGCGAGAGAACATCTTCCTGAGCGGCGCCATCCTCGGACTGGGCCGGGTCGAGTTGCACCACCTCTTCGACGAGATCATCGGTTTCGCTGAGCTCGAGCAGTTCGTCGACCACAAGCTCAAGAACTTCTCCTCGGGGATGGAGGTGCGTCTCGCCTTCTCCCTCGCCATCCAGGCTCACGCGGAGATCCTGATGATGGACGAGGTGCTCGCCGTCGGTGATGCCTCCTTCCAGCAGAAGTGCTTCGACATCTTCGCCCGCTACAAGCGGGAGGGCCGCACCGTGGTGCTGGTCACCCACGAGCTGAGCGCCGTCAACAAGTACTGTGACCGAGCACTCCTGCTCGACCACGGGCGGCTGACCGGCGACGGGCCCGCCGCCGACGTCACGGCGCAGTACCGGCGTGCCATCGGGCTGTCAGAGGAGGGCACCAAGCTCAGCGAGGAGGTCGAGCGTTGGGGCTCTCGCGACGTCGTCCTGACCGGTGCACGGATGCTGGACGAGCGCGGCGTCGAGGACTGCAATCCGCCAACCGGCGGCTTCGCCCGCGTCGAGCTCGGATACCAGATCCAGAACGATTCCGTGGCCGACTTCGTCTGCGTCATCTGGCTGGTGCGGGACGACGGGCAGGTACTCGCCGAGGTCCGCCTGCCGGTGAGCCAGTACGCCCAGATGGGCTCCAGCCAGCGCGGTGCGTCGGGCACGATCCGGTACGACATCCCGGAGATCCCCCTGCTCGACGGCGGCTACAGCGTCAACATCGAGCTGCAGGGACGCCGCGACGGTGCCGCCTATGACCACCTGAACCATGCCGTCCGCTTCCACGTCATCGACAAGGGGGGCCGGCGGGGCTTGATCGACCCGGGAGGGGTCTGGTCGGTGGTTCCGTCGGAACAGCCGGTCGTGGGCTGGCCGGACCAGTTCGCCTCGACCCAGCAGTAGGCTGGGGGCGATGAGCGAGAAGGCCCTCCCCCGCCCCGACAGCGCACCGCCCACCGGGGACACAGAGCCGCCGCCTCCCGACGTGGAGGCGATCGTCGGCGAGCTGCTGGCCGAGGTCGAGGCCAAACGAGCCGCCGGTGCCTACCCGGCAGGCCTCCTGGAGCGGCTCCACACGGCCTTCCACCCCAACGAGGGGCTGGAGCCACCGGAGGTGAGCGTCCTCATCGAGAGCGCCCGTCCCCTGCAGTCGGACCATGCGGTGATCGGCCCGGTGATCGTGTTCGGCAAACGGGTGATGCGCCGGCTGCTGGCCTGGTACGTCGCCCCGATCGCCAAGGACCAGACGCACTTCAACCTGGCGATCCTGCGCGAGCTGCGCGCCCTGGAGGAGCGAGTGGCCCGGTTCGAGGAGTCGCCCGCGCCCACCCCGGATCAGCCGGAGAAGGGACACCGCCCGCGGGCACGCCGGTGAGGCTCGCCTTCGTCATCCCGCGCTTCGCACCGGGGGTCCTCGGGGGTGCCGAGTATCACGTCGGACAGCTCGCCGGCCGGCTGCTGCGCCGCGGTCACGAGGTCACCGTCCTCACCACCTGTGCCGTCGACCACTACACCTGGAAGAACGCGCTGCTGCCGGGAGCGGACCTCGTGGACGGGATCCCGGTGCGCCGCTACCCGGTCACCGTGGCCAGGGATCGCTCCCTGATGGCTCGGCTCCAGACCGCCCTCGACGCTGGCCTCAGCATTCCCGCGGCTCATCAGGAAGAATGGGTGCGCAACACAGGCCACAGTGCACCCCTGCTCGACGCCATCGCGGATACCGCCGATCGGGTCGACGCCCTCGTCTTCGCCCCGTACCTCTTCGCGAGCACGGTCCTGGGGGCGCGGGTGCGCCCCGACCGGAGCCTGATCCAGCCGCTCCTCCACGACGAGGCCTACGCCCGTTTCGCTTGCGTGCAGGCTGCCCTGCGGGGCGCGGCCGGCCTCCTCTGGATCAGCTCCGGGGAGCGGGAGGTGGCGGAGCGGCTCATCCCCGGCCTCCCCCCGGGACGGCTCGTGGGCGCGGGCATCGACCTCCCGGCCGCCCCGCTCGACCCGGAGGTCGAGCGCCATCGTCTCGGCCTGGAGGGGACGGTGGTCAGCTACGCGGGGAGGCGCGAGGGCGCGAAGAACTTCCCGCTTGTCGCCGAGGCGGTGACCGCGGCCAACCTCGGCTGGGGCCGGCAGGTGACCCTCGCCGCCATGGGAGCGGGACCGGCCGTCCTCCCTCCGGAGGCGCGCCCTTTTGTCCGCGACCTGGGACGGGTCGACGACGCGGTCAAGCTCGGGGTCTTCGCCGGCTCCACGGCGGTGGTCAACCTCTCGGTGGTCGAGAGCTTCAGCTACGTGGTCATGGAAGCCTGGAGCGTTGGCACCCCGGTGATCGTGCACGCGGACTGCGAGGTGACCTGCCGCCACTGCCGGGAATCCGGGGGGGGGCTCTGGGTTCGCGATGTGGAGGAGGCCGTGGAAGCGATGCTCCTGCTCGGCGGCGACCCCTCGCTGCGCGCCCGGCTCGGCGCCGCCGGCCGCCGCCACGTCGAGCGGCAGATGTCCTGGAAAGCCACCCTGGATCGTTTCGAGTCCGCGGTGGCCGAGCTGCTGCCGGCGAGGGGCGTGGCACGCGCATGAGGGCGATCCACCAGCTCCTCCCCGTCCTCTCGCCCGGGGACGCCATCGGCCAGGCGGTGCGGCGCATGCGCTCCGCCTTTCTGGAGGCCGGCTTCGTCTCGGAGATCTTCGCCGAGGAGATCCACCAAAACCTGCTCGGAGAGGCGCGGCCCGCGGCCGCGCTGGAGGCGAGCGTCGGAGCCGGCGACCTGGTCCTCTACCACCTGAGCATCGGAGCCGCATCGGCGCGTCTCTTTGCCGGACTCGGGTGCAGGCGGGCGATCGTCTACCACAACATCACCCCCTCCCCCTACTACCGGACGACCAGCCCGCGGGTCGCGTACTGGCTCGACCAGGGAAGGCGCGACCTCGCCCGTCTGGCCCCCGTGGTCGAGCTGGGGATCGGCGACTCCGCCTACAACGCCGCCGAACTGCAAGCCGCCGGCTGCCCGGCAACCATGGTCATTCCTCCCCCCGTCGACCTGGCGCGTCTCTCGCCGCGTCCCGCCCACCCCTCCGGCCCCCCACGGCTCATCTTCGTCTCGCGGCTCGCCCCCAACAAGCGGCAGGAGGAGCTGATCCGGGTGCTGGCCGCCCTCCGTGCCTGCTGGCAGCCGGAGGCGACGCTGGTGCTGCCGGGTGGCTGGAACGACACCGAGACCTACGCGGCCGGGCTCCGCCGGCTGGCGAGGGACCTCGGGGTGGCCGGCGCGGTCGAGCTGCCGGGATGGCGCAGCGACCGGGAACTCGGCGATCTCTACGCCGGTGCGACGGCGGCCGTCTGCGCCAGTGAGCACGAGGGCTTCGGGATGCACCTGCTGGAGGCCTGGGCGTTTGACCTCCCCCTGGTCGCCCGTGCCGCCGCCGCGGTGCCGGAGACGGTGGGAGACGCGGGCGTCCTGCTGGACACGGACGACCCCCTGGTCTGGGGGGCGGTGGTCGACCGGGTCATCCGTGACGCGTCGCTCCGGCACCTCCTGATAGAGCGGGGACGCCGCCGGCTCAGCGACTTCTCGGATGGGGCTCTGAGGGTGCGGATGTCGGAGCTGCTGGACCGCCTGGCCCTCACCGGCCGGGGCGACCCCGGGGTGGCACCTCGCGGGTAACCGCCCAGCCCTTCCTGTGCCACCATCCCGGGATCCGAACACGTGGGGAGCAGTGACCATGAAGCCGAGTGCGAGCGTCGACCCCGGTGCAGCCCGCCGTCTCTTCTCCGTCCTCACCGCAGTCTGGGACACCGACCGCTGGCGCCTGGAGCTGTGGGACGGGAGCAGCGCGGGGGAGGCGGAGACACCGGAGTTCGTCCTCCGTTTTCGTAGCCGCAGGGGGCTCGACCGTCTCGTCGGCGACCTGCCGGACCGGGGGTTTGGCCGGGCCTACGCCGAGGGCAGCCTCGAGGTCGAGGGCCTCTACGCCTTCCTGGGCCGGGTCAACGATCTCTCGATGAGCAGGATGGCTCGACTGCTCCCGCGCATCCTCACCACCGCGCTGGCCCTGGGAGCTCGGCCCGACCCCCGACGCATCCCCGTTGAGGCCCATCT